>NZ_JAACYW010000160.1 GCF_015356825.1 Catenulispora rubra
GGTCCACGTCGAGGGCGGGCAGACCACGGTGCACGGCGGCGGGTTGCCCATCGGCGGCGGGCCCGGCACCGGCGGCGTCAGGTCCATGTCGCCGGTCCCGGCGCACAGCTTCTGGACCAGGTCGCTGCTGACGGTGCCGGCGACGGTCTTGTCGCGCTGCATGCCGCAGAGCCCGGACATGGTGTCCTGGTGGTCGAACGGCATGCCGTGCACTGCCACCGGGCTGGAGGCCAGCCACGGGGCGGCGCGCCAGTTGTCGGTGGCGGTGGTCGCGTGGGCCGCGCCGGCGGCAGCGATGAACGCGCCACCGGAGGACAAGGCCACGGCGGCGAAGGACAGGTACTTGCGCATCGCCGACTCCTTTCGTTGCGTTTGGTGTGTAGGGGAACTGGCCCCTCAACGCGGCAGAAGATCGGCAGGTCACGCGGAAGACAGCATTCGGGTGGCGTGCGGGCGTACAGAACAAAAAGCCAGCGCACCGGCGCCAGTCTGGGACACCGGTGCAAGAGGGCTGACAACTGATGGACGAAGATGTCGGACGAGGCTGCGTGACAGCTGCTTTTGGCCCGATGACCAGGCGCGCCGCGCTAGCCGCGCTACTGGATCGCGTCGAACTGGCCGGGCACGTAGTCGCCGGCCGGCTGCCGGGTGATGACGTTCATCCGGTTGAACGCGTTGATCAGCCCGATCTGGGCCACCAGGGTGACCAACTGGTCCTCGTCATAGTGCTTGGCGGCGTTCGCCCACACCTCGTCGTCGACCCCGGAGCCGTCGGCCAGCCGGGTGCCGGCCTCGGCCAGCTCCAGCGCGGCGCGCTCGGCCTCGGTGAAGCAGCCCGCCTCGCGCCAGGCGCCGACCAGGTTCAGCCGGGCCGCGGTCTCGCCGGCGGCGGTGGCGTCCTTGGTGTGCATGTCGAGGCAGAAGCCGCAGCCGTTGATCTGGCTGGCGCGGATCTCGACCAAGTGCAGGGTCGCGGTCGGCACGCTCGACTCGCGCAGGGCGCGGCTCGCGGCGATCAGGTACTTGGTGAGCTTGCCGCCGGTCGGGGTGGCGAAGGCGTTCACGCGGGCTTCCATGGTGTGCTCCCTCGGTGCTCGGGGTGGTTACACACTTGGGACGGGGAAGCTCGGAATCCTGTGACGTGCTCCGGTGTGATGTGTGCCACGTGCTGATCAGACCAGGCCAGAACCAGACCAGAACTCGGCAGGCCAGAACCAGGCCAGGCCAGAACCAGGCGAGGCTAGGCCAGAACCCGGCCAGAACCCGGCAGACCAGTGGGTCAGGCCGGGCCGGGCCAGCTCAGCGCCGCGGCGCCTTCAGCCCCTCCGGCAGCGCGGCCCCGAGGTGCTCGATGTCGGTGACCGCGTTGGCGTGCCCGGAGTCCACCGCGGAGCGCGCGATGTCCACGATCTGCTGCGGCAGCGCGACCAGGTGCCGGGCGAAGTCGTCGAAGTCGTTGCCGACCTTCTTCAGCAGCTCGGCGCACACGCTGGCGGCGTCGCGGCTCTCGGAGTCGCGCGGGTCGTCGTCGTCGAAGAGCCAGACCGAGCCCTGCTCCGCGCCGCGGATCTTCAGCGCCAGCATGCCGCCCTGGACGTAGCCGATCCCGAGGAACTCCTCGGTGAACCGGTCGTACAGCGCCTGGTTGGCGTACACCAGGTCCTGGTGCGGGTCCTCGCGGCGCAGCCCGAACAGCCACTGGTCGGCGATGAAGCCGCCGGCCAGGTTCACCGCCGGGCTGATCGGCCGGCCGCCGTCGGTGCCGGCCAGGAAGCGCCGGTAGGACGGCGGCAGCGCGAACCCCAGGTGCTGCTCCAGCTGCGCCATCGCGTCCTCCGGGACCGAGCCGCTGCGCTCGAAGGCGACCGGCTCCAGCATGCCCTCGGTGAACAGCCCCGAGCGGTTGCGGTCGGCCTTCAGCGTGGCCATGCCGCCGTGGTGCCGGAAGGCGCCGTGCAGCTCGATCGGCACGCAGTGCAGCATCCGGGACTCGGCGGCGTGCGCCCACGTCCAGCCCTGCGGCGTGGCGGTGTTCTGCCGGGCCGCCCACAGCGGGTCGCCGGAGTCCGCGGCCAGCAGGTTCGCGGCGATGACGTCGGTGACCCGGATCTCGTCCACGGACAGGCCGGAGGGCGGGTCCGCGATCTGCACCGTATGGCGCGCGTAGACGGCGAACTCCGGGTAGCCGTGCATGGTCAGGTAGATGCCGTGCGGGAACTTCCGGTCGAGTTCGGGGTCGCTGAACTCGATGATCCGTCCGGCGAACTGGCCGTTCGGTATGCCGTGCCGCTGTGCGGATGCCTGTGCCATCTGAGGTCTCGCTCCGGCCTTCTCACTTCTGTGGTGTCCGGTAGAAAGGTACCGGCTCCACACCGGTGGCGGGTATGTCGCCTGCCCTCCTCGCCCCGCCGGAGTGAACTTCATCCCGTTTGGTCCGTAATAAGCCTGTCGGAGGATCGGCGTACTCTAGGGATATCCCGACGCCGACGCATGGCTTCGGGCTGTTCGTCGTGCGCGAAGGGTGGCCCCTGTGAGCCTGTCCGGACTTCTTGACGCCGTAACCGACGACCGGGGGATCGCCGCGCTGCTGGAAGCGTCGGCGACCGCCGGCCGAACCTCCTTCGACCTGGCCGCGCCGCGCTCGGTCCGGCCGTTCGCGCTGGCCGCGCTGGCCCGCGCGCAGAGCTCGTCGGGGCGGCCGGTGCTGGCCGTCACCGCCACCGGCCGCGAGGCCGAGGACCTGGTCGCGGCGCTGCGCGGGCTGCTCGACCCGGAGACGGTCGTGGACTTCCCGTCCTGGGAGACGCTGCCGCACGAGCGGCTGTCCCCGCGCAGCGACACCGTCGGCCGGCGGCTGGCCGTACTGCGCCGCCTGGTCCATCCCGACGCCGCCACCGAGGGCGCGGGCCGGCTGCAGGTGGTCGTGGCGCCGATCCGCTCGGTGCTCCAGCCGCAGGTCAAGGGCTTGGCCGACCTGGTCCCGGTGGCCGCCCGCAGCGGCGAGGAGGTGGACCTGGACGAGCTGGTGAACCGGCTCGCCGCCGCCGCGTACATCCGGACGGACCTGGTCGACAAGCGCGGCGAGTTCGCGGTCCGCGGCGGCATCGTGGACGTCTTCCCGCCCACCGAGGAGCACCCGCTGCGGCTGGAGTTCTGGGGCGACCAGATCGAGGAGATCCGCTACTTCAAGGTCGCCGACCAGCGCTCGCTGGAGGTGGCCGAGCACGGGCTGTGGGCCCCGCCGTGCCGCGAGCTGCTGCTCACCGACGAGGTGCGCAAGCGGGCCGCGGCGCTGATGGAGGAGCACCCCGACCTGGCCGACATCCTCGGGAAGGTCTCCGAGGGCATCGGCGTGGAGGGCATGGAGGCGCTGGCGCCGGTCCTAGTCGACGAGATGGAGCTGTTGATCGACCTGCTGCCGCCCGGCGCGCCGATCGTGCTGTGCGACCCCGAGCGCGTGCGCACCCGCGCCGCGGACCTGGCCGCGACCTCCGCGGAGTTCCTGGACGCGTCCTGGGCCGCGACGGCCGGCGGCGGCAAGACCCCCATCGACCTCGGCGCGGCCTCGCTGAAGGACCTCGCGTCCGTCCGCGAGCACGCCATCACCCTGGGCCAGCCCTGGTGGTCGCTGACGCCCTTCGCCCCGGACCTGGAGCTGCTGCCGGAGGACGACGCGACCGAGGTCAGCCAGATCCACGACGCCGAGCAGTACGGCGGCGACACCGGCCGGGCGTTGGCCGACGTCAGGGCCCGTATCTCAGAGGGCTGGCGGGTGGTGCTGGTGACCCAGGGCCACGGCTCGGCCGAGCGCCTGGTCGAGGTGTTGAAGGGCGCTGACATCGGCGCCCGCTACGTCCCGGAGCTGGCGACCGTCCCGGATCCGGCGCTGGCCACGGTCGCCACCGGCACCATCGAGCACGGCTTCGTCGCCCCGGAGCAGCAGCTCTGGGTGATCACCGAGCAGGACGTCTCCGGCCAGCGGGTGACGACCAAGGACATGTCCCGCATGCCCTCGCGGCGCCGCAACGTCATCGACCCGCTGCAGCTCAAGGCCGGGGACCCGGTCGTGCACGAGCAGCACGGCGTGGGCCGCTACGTGGAGATGGCGCAGCGCACCGTCGCCGGCGCCACCCGCGAGTACCTGGTGATCGAGTACGCGGCGGCCAAGCGCGGCCAGCCCGGCGACCGGCTGTTCGTCCCCACCGACCAGCTGGACCAGGTGACCAAGTACGTCGGCGGCGAGGCGCCCTCGCTGCACCGCCTCGGCGGCGCGGACTGGCAGAAGGCGAAGTCCCGGGCCCGCAAGGCGGTCCGGGAGATCGCCGGCGACCTGGTGAAGCTGTACAGCGCGCGGATGGCCGCGCCGGGGCACGCGTTCGCCGCGGACACGCCGTGGCAGCGGGAGCTGGAGGACGCGTTCCCCTACGTCGAGACGCCGGACCAGCTGGCGTGCATCGACGAGGTGAAGGCGGACATGGAGAAGCCGGTCCCGATGGACCGGCTGATCTGCGGCGACGTCGGCTACGGCAAGACCGAGATCGCGGTGCGCGCGGCGTTCAAGGCGGTGCAGGACGGCAAGCAGGTGGCGGTGCTGGTGCCGACCACGCTGCTGGTGCAGCAGCACTTCTCGACCTTCGCCGAGCGGTACTCGCAGTTCCCGGTGACGCTCAAGGCCCTGTCCCGGTTCCAGACCGACAAGGAGGCCGAGGAGGTGCTGCGCGGCGTCGCCGACGGCTCGGTCGACGTGGTCATCGGCACCCACCGGCTGCTCGCGAACTCGGTGCGGTTCAAGCGCCTGGGGCTGGTGATCGTGGACGAGGAGCAGCGCTTCGGGGTCGAGCACAAGGAGCAGCTGAAGCAGGCGCGGGCCAACGTGGACGTGCTCACCATGTCCGCCACCCCGATCCCGCGCACCCTGGAGATGGCGGTCACCGGCATCCGCGAGATGTCGACGATCCAGACCCCGCCGGAGGAGCGGCACCCGGTGCTGACCTTCGTCGGGCCGTACGAGGAGAAGCAGATCGGGGCCGCGATCCGCCGCGAGCTGCTGCGCGAGGGGCAGGCGTTCTACATCCACAACCGTGTCGAGTCCATCGACCGCGCCGCCTCGCGGCTGCGCGTGCTGGTGCCCGAGGCACGGATCGCGACCGCGCACGGCCAGATGAACGAGCACGTGCTGGAGCGGCTGATCGTCGACTTCTGGAACAAGGAGTACGACGTCCTGGTCTGCACCACGATCGTGGAGTCCGGCATCGACGTCACCAACGCCAACACGCTGATCGTGGAGCGCGCCGACAACTTCGGCCTGTCCCAGCTGCACCAGCTGCGCGGCCGGGTCGGGCGCGGACGCGAGCGCGCGTACTCGTACTTCACGTACCCGCCGGAGAAGCCGCTGACCGAGACCGCGCACGAGCGCCTGGCGACCATCGCCCAGCACACCGACCTCGGTGCCGGCATGTACGTGGCGATGAAGGACCTGGAGATCCGCGGCGCCGGCAACCTGCTCGGCGGCGAGCAGTCCGGCCACATCGAGGGCGTCGGCTTCGACCTCTACATCCGCATGGTCGGCGAGGCGGTCGAGCAGTACCGGGCGCAGGCCGAGGGACGCGAGATCGAGGAGCAGGTGGAGATCCGCGTGGACCTCCCGGTCGACGCGCACCTCCCGCACGACTACATCCCCGGCGAGCGGCTGCGCCTGGAGGCGTACAAGCGCATCGCCGGCGCCGGCACGCACGAGGAACTGGCCGAGGTCCGCCAGGAGCTCGTCGACCGCTACGGACGTTTTCCACAGGCTGTGGAAAACCTCCTCGCGGTGGCGGCGTTCCGCATCGACGCCCGCGCGGCCGGGCTCGCGGAGGTCGCGGTGCAGGGCAACTTCGTGAAGTTCGGCCCGGTGAAGCTGCGCGAGTCGCAGGAGCTGCGGCTGCTGCGGCTGTACCCGAAGACGCTGGTGAAGGCGGCCACGGACACCATGCTGGTGCCCAAGCCGATGACGCGCGCCTCGGGGGTTCGGGGGTCGTCCCCCGATGGGCACAGTGGCGGGCAGCCGCTGCGGGACCAGGAGCTGCTGGGGTGGGCCCGGGACCTGATCGACGCCGTGCTGAAGATGTAGCAGCTGGTTGTCAGTGGGGCCTGGTTAGCTATTTGCGAACTATTTGCAACTGCTAGTCCTTCGCAAACCAGGCCGGCGACAGGGGGCTCGGATGAGTGCGACGTCAGCGCTGCCGAAGCAGATCAGGGCACTGCTCGTGGCGCGCGCGGTGAACCAGCTGGGCGGCTTCTCGCTCGCGTTCTTGACGGTGCTGCTGACGCGGAGTTTCGGCGCCAGCCTGACGGCCGCGGGCATCGTGTCGGCGGCGTTCGGCCTGGCGACGATCCCGAGCCGGCTCGCCGGCGGACGCCTGGCCGACCGCTGGGGCCGGCGGCGCACCATCGTGGCCGGCCTGGTCGGCTGCGCGGTGGCGCAACTGGGACTCGCGGCGGCACCGGGGATGGCCGCCGCGACGGTGTGCGCGGTCCTGCTCGGCCTGGCCTTCGAACTCTTCGAGCCGCCGAGCCAGGCGGCCATCGCCGACGCGGTGCCCCCGGCCGGCCGCGCCTCGGCCTTCGAACTGTTCGCCACGGCACTGGCCGCGGGGAGCCTGGCCGCGGGAGTGATCGCCGACGTGGTCGGGCGATGGAGCTTGCGCTGGCTGTTCGTGGTCGACGCCGGGACCGGGCTGGTCTGCGCGGTGATCGTGTGGCTGGCTTTGGCGCCGGACGCGGTAGTTCGAGCCGAGCGCGATCCGGCGACAAAGTCACCTGCGTCTGCATCCGTCTCCCCCTGGCGCGACCGAGTCCTCCTCCTAGTAACCGCCGCAGGCACCGTCTTCGCCCTCGTCTCCATGCTCATGCTCACCGGCCTCCCGCTCGCGCTCGCCGCCCTCGGCCTGAACCCCGCGAACGCCGGCCTGATCATGGCCGCCTCCACCGCCACCCTCGTGCTCGCGCGTCCCGTTCTGCGCCACCGTCGGCTCGCGGGTCTCCCGCACTCCGCCACGTTCGTCCTCGGCTACGTCCTGATGGCCGCGGGCTTCGGCGGCTACGCCCTCGCGCACACCCTGCCCACCCTCCTCGTGCCGACCGCGCTCTACAGCCTCGGCAACGTGCTCGTCATGGGGCGCTCGTTCGCCGTCGTCAGTGAGCTGGCTCCGGCCGAGGCTTCGGCGCGCTATCTCGCTATCTACGGCAGCAGTTGGGGTGTGGCCACGTTGCTCGCGCCGCTTGTGGTGACCTGGTTGATCGGCGCCTCCGGGCCCGCTCTGCTGTGGGGTGCGAGTGCCGTGGTGTGCTCGGCGATGGCGGTCGCGCAGCCGTGGGTCGTGCGGCGGGTGCGGGCTGCGGTCGGGGATCTTGGTGTGATCCACTCCACAAAGGCTGTGGCGGAACGCTACGATGCGGTGTCGATCTGAGTTGATCCGCATTCGCTGATGAAGCTCTGTGTGTGCCGCCAGGAAGGTTCAGCGCCATGATCCACGCCCGCTCCGTCCGACTCGCCGCCGTCGTCGTCCTCGGCGGGGCCGTCGCCCTCGCCACCTCCGCGTGCGGTGGTCCGATGCAGGCCGGGGCCGCGGCGGTGGTGCAGGGCCAGCGGACCACCGACGCCACCGTGCAGGACCAGGTCGCCTCGATCGTCTCGCTGGTCCAGCACAACAGCCTGCAGCAGGGCGACATCACCGACGCCCAGCGCGCCTCGCTGGCCAAGGCCCAGATCAACCTGCTGGTGCAGCAGGCGGTGTGGCAGCGGGTCGCCGACGACCACGGCGTCGCGGTGACCGCGGCCGAGGACACCAAGGAGCACACCACCCTGGTCGAGCAGGCCCGGTCCTCGCTCGGCGCCGCGCAGTTCACCGGCAGCGACAACGAGGCGGTGGCGCTGGCCGACGCCGAGTCGCAGAGCTCCACGGGCCTGGCGCCCAGTACCGTGCCGATCTACACGCACATCCAGGCCCTGATCACCGCGGTGGTCGGCGACACGGCCGGCAAGCTGCACGTGGACCCGAACGACCAGAACAGCCTGCCCGCCCTGCAGGCCGCGATCCTGCCGATGCTCTCCAAGGCCGCCACCGAGGTCAACGTCAAGATCTCGCCGCGCTACGGCAGCTTCGACCCGGCCACCCGGCAGATCGTCGCGGCGAAGGCCTCGTGGATCCGGCCGACCGCGGCCCAGCTCGCGGCCGCGGCGGCCGCCCAGCAGCAGCCGCAGCAGTAGACCAGGCTCCGGGCCGGTCCGCACCGGCCCGGAACATCTGAGGACGCCTCAGGACATCTCAGAACACCTCAGGACGCCGCGTACCGCTCGGCGATGGTGTGGAACACCTTCTTGGGCTCCCAGTTCAGCTCCGGGGAGTCCGGCCCGGTCATCTTCACCGTGCCGTACGCGGCCAGGTCCAGGTCCCGGCGCGGGTCCGTGGCGTGGTGCAGGGCCTGGAACGTCGCGAACGTGAACCAGAACGCCGAGTCGACCCCGGCCTCCTCGAAGACGTCGTAGAGCTCTGTGAAGTACGCCGTCTGCTCGTCCTCGCTGCGGAGGTAGTCGCCGTTCACGACCGGCGGCTCGACCGAGCTGTCGAGGATCGCCCACGCCATCCCGCCCCGGTCGCTCGACCCGACGTACGGCGTGCAGCCGAACTCGGTGGCCACCACCGGCTTGCCGTGCTTGAAGTGCTCGCGGATCTCCTCGGCGAACTTGTCCCGGTTCTCCGCCGAGCGGTAGGCGTCCACGGACACGAAGTCGAAGGGCCGCCAGTCGATGAACTCCCACGGCCCGGCGGCGTACGTCACCTTCCCCCCGAAGTGCGAGCGCACCGTCGCGGCGGCCTCGGCCAGATAGCCGTTGAACGTGCCCATGATCTCCCCGAGCCGGCTCCACAGCTCCATCCCGCCGCCGCCCAGGGTCGCGATGCGGGCGTAGGAGTCGTCGCCGTCGAAGTAGCCGGGGCAGAACAGCGAGGTCTCGCAGCCCGCCACGAACACCACCTCGGTGCCGGCCGCGCGGATCCGCTCGGCCCGCCGCGCGCAGTCGGCCAGCAGCTCCAGCAGGTCCTCCCGCGACGCCTCGCACGGGAACGGCGCGAACCAGACCTCCAGCCCGGCGTCCGCCGCGGCCTGCGCCGCCGCCTCCAGCCGGTCCGGCAGCGCCCCGGAGATCCGCACCGCGGTGCAGTGCAGGTCGTCGGCGATGACCCGCAGCTCACGCCGCGCCGTCTCCGGGTCGAAGTCCGGCCGGGAGTCCTTGCCGCCCGGGAAGAATCCGGTGTCGTAGTTGATGCCCTTGCCGCGCATAGCGCTCTCCCCTCCTATGTGCCGCGTCCGTGCGAGTGCCCCAGACGCGATATAACGTATCAGCGCTCTTCGGCGGAGACGGTCTCAGCGTGCGCCTCGACGTGCGCCGCGATCAGCTTCTCCAGCGGCTCGACCGCGGCCCCGCCGGTGACGCAGGCCCCGGCGATCGCGACGACCAGCACCACGGTGCCCAGCCAGGCCATCGTGGACACCGGCAGCACGAACGCCCCGACCAGCCGGGCCGCGCACTCGGCCAGCAGCCACCCGCCCCAGATGACGCTGAACAGGTTCTCCTTGGCGCGGAACTTGGCGCTCTCCGCCCTGAGCACGTCCCACGCAGCGGTCCGCGCCGCGTCGCCCTTGGTGACGAACGGCTTCAGCCCGGCGGTCATCATCGGCTTGCCGCCGCGCACCGACCACAGGATCCCCAGCGCGATCGTGCTGCTCACCGCGGAGTCCTTGGCGAGCATCAGGCGGGCGTTCCCGGAGACGAAGGTCAGCGCGATGGCCACGACGTTCACCGTCAGCATCAGCAGCGCCAGCGCGTTCGCCTCGCGCCTGACCGCCGCGGCCCAGATCGAGCGCGCCGCCGGCACCACGCTGGACAGGCCGAGGGCGGCGGCGGTGCCGAGGCCGAGCGCGCTGTGCAGGACGTAGTAGCCGCCGAGCGGGACCGCGATGTCGATGGCCAGCGGCGCCAGGGTCTGCTTGAGCGGATGGGCCTGCTCGGCGCTGGTCATGGCGGCGGTGTTCTCCGTGGATATGGCGGTGCTCGCTGTGACTGCGCTGGTTGTGACTGTGCTGGCTGTGACGGTGCTCGCTGTCGCGATGGTCATCGCGGGTCCTCTCCCCGAACGAACTGCTTAGGTCTGACCTAACTTTAGGCTGGACCTATTCGCTAGGTCAAGCCTAAGATGGAGGTCGTGGAGAACATGGAGAAGCAGGGACTGCGCGAACGCAAGAAGCAGCAGACTCGCGAGGAGATCGCGAACGTCGCGACGGAGATGTTCGCCGAACGCGGCTTCGAGAACGTGACCATCGCCGAGGTGGCCCGGGCCGCGGGCGTGGCGAAGATGACCGTCACCAACCACTTCCCGCTCAAGGAAGACCTCGTCTTCGACCGCGCGGAACACATCATCCGCGAACTCCCCAAAACGCTGGCCGGCCGTCCCGAGGGCGAATCCGTCCTGGCCGCGGCCCGGCGCGACTACGCCGTGCGGCTGGCCGCGGCCGACCCGACGCTCGGGCACCTCGGGATCCGCTTCGCCCGCATGGTCATGGACAGCCCGGCGCTGACCGTCCGGGAGCGCCAGATCCAGGTCGAGGCCGAGCAGGTGCTGGCCGACGAACTCGTGGCGCTGGTCGAGCCGGGCGAAGAACTGACGGCGCGGGTGGTGGCCGCGCAGATCTCCGGCGTCTACCGGATCCTGTACTTCACGGCCCGGAAGTTCTTGCTGGACGGCTTGCAGGGCCTGGAGATGGTCGAAACCCTCGGCGCCGCCGCGCAGCGCGCCTTCGCCCTCCTCGAAGCCGATCTCAGCGGCTTCGACCCGCGGCCCCGCCTACGATCTACTCCATGACCGAAGCCCCGCCGCCGGCCGGCCGCATCGTCTTCCTCGCCACCTCCCCGCGCGTCGCGCTCGGCCTGCTGTCCTGGCCGGCGTGGGAGGTGCTGCGCGAGGCGGACGTGGTCTTCGCCGGCGACGCCGACCATCCGCACATCCCCTACGTGGAACAGGCCACCGGCGCCGTGGTGGCGCTCCCGGACCACAGCCCGGCGATGGCCGCCGAACGCCTCCTGGAGGCCGCCACGCCGGCCCGCACGGTCGTCTGGCTCGCCGAGGACGAGGAGTTCGACGAGGAGATGGCGGTGGCGCTGGGGAACCGTCTGGTGCAGGCGCCGGCCTCCGCGGTGCCCGATCTCGAGGTCCTGCCCGGCTCCTACGACCTGCCCGGCGCGCATCTGCTCGACCTCGTGGACGTCATGGACCGGCTGCGCACCCCGGGCGGCTGCCCCTGGGACGCCGAGCAGACCCACGCCTCGCTCAAGAAGTACCTCCTGGAAGAGGCCTACGAGACCGTCGAGACGATCGAGGACGGCGACCCCCTGACGCCCGGCCCCGGCCGTGACGCGCTGCGCGAGGAACTCGGCGACGTCCTGCTGCAGGTGATGTTCCACTCGAGGATCGCCGAGGAACACGAAGCGGATCCGTTCTCGGTCGACGACGTCGCCGACGGCATCGTCGCCAAGATGATCCGCCGCCACCCGCACGTCTTCGGCGACGTCGAGGTCTCCGGCGCCGAGGAGGTGTCGGCGAACTGGGAGCGGAACAAGGCCGAGGAGAAGCAGCGCGCCTCGGTGACCGAGGGCGTGCCGATGACCCAGCCGGCGCTGGCGCTGGCCGCGAAGCTGGCCGGCCGGGTCCGCAAATCCGGGCTCGCGGTCCCGGCCGGACCGCCGCCGGAGCTCCCGGAAACCGCCGACGAACTGGGCGAACAGCTCCTGGCGACGGCGGTCGAGGCGGTCTCGGCGGGCTGGGATCCGGAAGAAGCTCTGCGAACGGCCGCGCGACGGTACCGTGACCGCATCATTACGGCCGAGGCGGAGCTAGCCAGGGGGTAGGGGTGCCGGGTTAGTCTGAACGTGGTAGGCGAAGCGGACCGGCCGACTTCTCCTCATGACCGGTAGCTAACAGGGAGAAGAGAATCCACCATGTTCGGTGAACTCCAGCCGTGGCACGTGATTGTGCTGCTCGTAATTCTGTTCCTGCTGTTCGGGGCCAAGAAGATGCCGGACATGGCCCGCTCGGTCGGCCAGTCGCTGCGGATCTTCAAGTCCGAGATGCGGCAGAGCCAGAAGGAGACCGAGGAGGTCGCCAAGCAGGCGAGTGAGGCCGCGCGCGTCACGCCGCCCGCGGTCGAGAACGTCGGCACGCCGTCCTCTGTGCACGACGAGGCTCAGAAGCAGGCCAACGCCAGCTGAGCGGTCCGCAGCGCGCCGCCTGAAAGCCCTGGGGCCTCCCGCGATCGGCGAGAGGCCCTTGAGTGCTGTCTGTTTCCAATACCGCATTCGCAAGCCTTAGGTCCGCACCGGCTCGCCGGCGCGGACCCGTGGATCACTGCCCCGGCAGGGTGTTCTGGAAAGCGCCGTGCGCGGCGGAGGTCAGCCAGTCCTTCTGGCTGTTGTCGTTGCGCAGGTCGGCGTAGACCGCCGTGGTGATCAGTACGTAGCGGTGGAAACTGCCGAACTTGCCCTCGCGGGTGAAGGTGCCGCCCTTGGCGAGCTTCGTGCACGTCTCGGCGCCGGGCTGGCCGGCCGGCGGGCACCACTGCGCGTAGTCGCCGGTGTGCGTGGCGCTCAGCTTCTTGTAGATCGCCGTGGCCGTGGCGGCGTCCGGGTACGGGATCACCATCGCGCTGACCACGATCCGGCTGTTGGCCGGGTCGATCCAGGACGCGGCCATGAAGTTCGTGCAGTCCACGGAGCGCACGATGTTCTGCACCACCGCGTCGCCGACCTTGGCGCACGGCTGCGACTGGGCGAACTTGAGCGCGTAGGTCACCTTCTTGTCGTCGGTGAACGACTTGGCCACCAACGCGTCCGCGGTGAACGGCGTCTTGTCGGTGGTCGCGCTGTCCAGGCTCGCGCCGCCGGCCGGCGAGGAGGCCGAGGCCGGCGGGGCCGCCGAACCGGTGTAGCTGTTGTCCGGGAACGACGAGGAACTCGACGACGAGGCGCTCGACGACGCGGGAGTCGTCGGGGTCGTCGGCGTCGACGCGGCCGCGGTCGGGGCCGGCTGTGCCTTGGGTGTGCTCTTGTCGCCCTTGGTCAGCACATAGATGCCGCCGGCACCGCCGACGAGCACGACCGCCGCGACGACGATCGCGACGACCCGGCCGGTGGTGTTCTTCTTCGGCGGCGGCGCGTCGCCCGGGAACGGCACGCCGGGCATCTGCGGCGGCGTGAACTGCGGGGGCGGCGGCTGCATCGGGAACTGCGGATACTGGCCGGGACCCGGCTGCGGCATGGATTGCGGCATGGATTGCGGCGGCATCGGCTGCTGCATCGGCTGCGGCGGCGGGCCCTGCTGCGGCATCGGCTGCTGCGGCGGCGCGTAAGGACCCTGGTTCCAGCCACCGCCCTGCTGGGGCTGCTGCGGCGCTTGCTGCGGCTGCTCCGGCGGCTGAGGCTGGGATCCCCAGCCCGGCTGGATCTGGGTCTCCCAAGGCGGCTGAGAAGACATGGCCACAGCATATGCAGTACTGCAGTACTGATGACAGACGTGCAGACTCTTCGCCGATCTCAGCCGTGAGGCGGTCCTCTATCGTCGGAGAATGGCAGATACCCCTGACGCACGCTTCGAGGCACTGGCCGCCGACATCCTGGACGGGCTGTGCCGCCGGCATCCGGACTGGGCCGGGATCCTCGGCCTGCACGAGTACGACGCGGAGTTGCCGGACCTGTCCGCCGGCGGGCTGGCGGCCGAGTCGGCGTGGCTGGCCGGCCGGGCCGAGGACCTGGCCGAGCTCGTCGAGCGGGACGCCGCCGGGATGTCGGCGGCGAACCGGGTGGACGCCGCGATCCTGGCCAATCACCTGGCGGAGCGCCGGTTCCAGATCGACGAGCTGCGCGAGGACGAGTGGAAGCCGGCCGAGGCCAATCCCGGGGTCGCGTTGTACACGCTGCTCGCGCGCGACTACGCGCCGGCGGCGCAGCGGCTGGCGGCCTTCGCGAGCCGGTTGGAGCAGGTGGCGTCGACGCTGGCCGACAACCGTTCGCTGCTGGCGGGCAAGCAGCTGTCGCGGATCCACGTGGAGCTGGCGATCGGGCAGTTCGAGGGGACCGTCGATCTGATCGGCGGCGAGCTGGACGCGGCGATCGAGGCGGCCGCCGGGGACGTTTCCGAGGCACGGGCAGCGATCGAGGCCGTGCGCCCGGCCGCGTTGGAGGCGCTTCAGGAGCACATCGCGTGGCTCAAGGAGCGGCTGGCGGCCGGCGACGCCGGGAAGGAAGAGTTCCGCGACCCGCGCATCGGTGCCGAGATGTTCGCCCGCAAGCTGTCCCTGAGCCTCGACGCGGAGTCGGACGCGGCCGCGATCCTGGCTCGGGCCGAGGCCGATCTGGACCGGGTCTCCGCGGAGATCGTCGAGGCCGCGGCTGACTATGAGGGCGTCGCAGTGCCCTCAGATGCCGCGGAGCGCTCGGCGCTGGTGCGGCGCGTGCTGAACCGTCTCGCCGAGGCCGCGCCGGACAACGAGACCATCCTCGAATACAGCCGGCAGGCGTTGCTGAAGCAGTTCGACTTCGTGCGGGAGCACGAGTTGGTCACCGTGTATTCGGACCCTTATGAAGTCTCCGCGATGCCGGAAGTGCAGCGGGGCGTGGCGGTGGCCTACTGCGATCCGCCGGGTCCGTTGGAGCAGGCCGATGTCCAGACGATCCTGGCCATCTCGCCGACGCCCGAGGACTGGACGCAGGAGCGCGTCGACTCGTTCTTCCGCGAGTACAACCTGCACATGTTGCACAACCTGATGGTCCACGAGGCGATGCCGGGGCACCTGTTGCAGTTGCAGCACTCGCGCCGGCAGCAGGCGCCGACCCCGGTGCGCGCGGCGCTGTGGTCCGGGTCGTTCGTCGAGGGCTGGGCCGTGTACGCCGAAGAACTGATGGCCCGCCACGGTTATCCCGGCGACGGCGATCCGCGCGCGGTGCGGATGCAGCAGCTGAAGATGCAGCTCCGGATGATCATCAACACGATTCTCGACGGCCGCGTCCACTGCCACGGCATGACCGAGGGCCAGGCCATGGCGCTGATGACGGAGCGCGGGTTCCAGGAGGACGGCGAGGCCGCGGGCAAGTGGCGGCGTGCCCTGCTGACCAGTTCGCAGCTGTCCACGTACTACGTGGGCTACGTCGAGGTCTCCGACCTGGTCCGCGATCTGCGGGCGGACCATCCCGAGTGGTCGGAGCGGGAGCTGCACGACGCGGTGCTGGGGCATGGCTCGCCCGCCGTGCGGTATCTCAGGGAGCTGATCTGTATTTGATCGACAGAAGCCCACGTAGCCGGCAGGCTTCCCCGTGACCTGTCCTAGACGTTCAGGTAGCGGAGGACCGCCATCACCCGGCGGTGGTCCTCCGCCGCCGGGGTGAGGTCCAGCTTGGTGAAGATGCTCGACGTGTGCTTCTCCACGGCCTTCTCGGTCACGAACAGCCCGGCCGCGATCGCCGAGTTGGAGCGGCCCTCGGCCATCAGCCCCAGCACCTCGCGCTCGCGTGGGGTGAGCGTCTCCAGCGGGTCGTTCTTCTTGCGGCGGCCCAGGAGCTGCGCCACGACCTCGGGGTCCAGGGCCGTACCGCCGGCCGCGACGCGCTTGAGGGCGTCCACGAACTCCTCGACCTCGGCCACGCGCTCCTTCAGGAGATAGCCGAGACCGTTGGCGCTGCTGGAGAACAGCTCCTGCGCGTAGGCGGCTTCGACGGCCTGGCTGAAGACCAGGACGGCCATGTTCGGGTACTTGGCCCGGACCTCCACCGCCGCGCGCAGGCCCTCGTCGGTGAAGCTCGGGGGCATGCGGACGTCGGCGACGATCACGTCCGGCTTCAGGGCGTCGGCGGCCTCGACCATGCCCTTGCCGTCGTCGACTTTAGCCACGACGTCGAACCCCGAATCCGCGAGGAGCCTGGCCAGGCCCTCGCGGAGCAGGACCGCGTCTTCGGCGATCAGGACGCGGATGGGTTCGGGCATTCTGCTGTTAATTGTCCCAGCCTCCATGATGATCATCTACTACGAAACTGGCCGCTCGCATGGCATCTCCATGATGATCTGAGTCGGTCCGCCTACGGGGCTGCTTATCGACAGGATGCCATCAAGGGGCGCGATGCGGTCGGACAGGCCGGCCAGGCCGCCGCCGGGATTGGACTCGGCGCCGCCGACGCCGTTGTCGCCGATGATCATCTGGAGCCGGCCGTCGCGCAGGTGCAGGTCGATCCAGGCGCGGGTGGCGTCGGCGTGCTTGGCCATGTTGGCCAGGGCTTCGGAGGCGACGAAGTAGGCCGCGGACTCCACTTCCGGGCTGGGGCGCCAGGGCAGGGCGGCGTCCACCTCCACCGGGATCGGGGAGCGGCCGGCCAGCGCGGACAGCGCCGCGTCCAGGCCGCGGTCGGTCAGCACCGCGGGGTGGATGCCGCGGGCCAGGTCGCGCAGTTCGCTCAGGGCCAGCTTCACGCCTTCGTGCGCCTCGGCGACCAGCTGCGCGGCGGCCGCGGAGTCGGCCTCGTCGCCGGACTTCAGCTTCGACTTGGCCCGGCCCAGGTCCATCGCCAGGGCGACCAGGCGCTGCTGGGCGCCGTCGTGCAGATCGCGTTCGATGCGGCGGCGCTCGGCCTCGGCGGCGCTGACGGCCTGGCTGCGGGTGGTGCGCAGGGCTGCTTCCCGGCGGTCCAGTTCCGGGCGGCTCAGGCCGAGCAGCGCGCGGCCCAGACCGGTCTGGGTGCGGGTCCCCAGCTCCAGCAGGATCGGGCCGACGAACCAGGCGAAGACCACCGAGACGCCGGCGAAGGCGACGATGGACGGCAGGGTGCTGATGTAGTACTGGCTGCCGTTGACGTGCATCAGCGGGATGCGGTGCCCGGGCAGCGCGGTGTACCAGAAGGGCAGGGAGAGGCCGCCGAGGATCATCGCCCACGTCGTCACGATCACGGTGAACCAGCCGGCGCCGATCGTCGCCGAGATGACCAGGTGCACCAGGTCGCGCCAGGTCGCCGGGTCGGAGACGTGGCCCAGCAGCCGCTGCAGCACGTTGCCGGCCGGCCCGGGCTCCCGGTACGGCGTCGGCACGCGCTCGCCGGTGAGGTTCAGGATCCGCAGCCGCTCCTTGCGGCTGGCCCGGCGCAGGCCCGCCACCGCGGCCAGCAGCAGCGGCAGGCCGATGAAGACCAGGACCAGCGGGCCGCCGACGCTCAGCGCCACGGTCATCCACAGCACCTGGAAGAAGGCGACGGCGAACGAGCCGAGCAGGTAGCCCTGCTGGCGCAGGGCGCGGCCGGTGAAGGGGCCCTTCAGCAGTTCCCCGGGGCCGAGTACCGGCGCGGGGTCGTCATCGCGCCGGCTGGCGACCTTGGCTCCCACAGTCGTGATCATAGGTCCAGCATCGGGGAATCGGTCCGGGATTCCGATGGGGGTGACCCTACTGTTGGGCGGATGGTGGCCCGAGTGCGCGGTCCGCTTATGTGCTGGCTTCAGCACGTCCGTTCGGTACCGGCCAGGGGAACACACAGCGAACGCTGCGCACCGCGTGGTCCCCGTCTCACTCCTCGACCCTGCTGAGCAAGGACCTCTGCCTGCCGAGGGATAGGCTCTGGAGGCGAAACCATCAGAGCTTAAGGAGAGATGCGACGTGGCGTCCATCGAAGCCATCAACGCGCGGGAGATCCTGGACTCGCGCGGCAACCCGACCGTCGAGGTCGAGGTGCTCCTCGAAGACGGCAGCTTCGCCCGCGCGGCGGTCCCCTCGGGTGCCTCCACCGGCGCCTTCGAGGCCGTCGAGCTGCGCGACGGCGACCCGGCCCGCTACGGCGGCAAGGGCGTCGAGCGGGCCGTGCAGGGAGTACTGGACGAGATCTACCCCGCCGTGGTCGGCGAGGACGCCTCCGACCAGCGGCTGATCGACCAGGCGATGATCGACCTGGACGCCACGCCGAACAAGGCCCGCCTGGGCGCCAACGCGATCCTCGGCGTCTCGCTGGCGGTCGCCAAGGCCGCCGCGGAGTCCGCCGAGCTGCCGCTGTTCCGCTACCTCGGCGGTCCGAACGCGCACACGCTGCCGGTGCCGATGATGAACATCCTCAACGGCGGCGCGCACGCCGACTCCAACGTGGACATCCAGGAGTTCATGATCGCGCCGATCGGCGCCGGCAGCTTCCGCGAGGCGCTGCGCTGGGGCGCGGAGGTCTACCACGCGCTGAAGTCGGTGCTGAAGGAGCGGGGCCTGAACACCGGCCTGGGCGACGAGGGCGGCTTCGCGCCGGACCTGCCGTCCAACCGCGACGCGCTGGACCTGATCAAGGTCGCGATCGAGAAGGCCGGCTACGTTCCCGGCCGGGACATCGCGCTGGCGCTGGACGTCGCGGCGTCGGAGTTCTACAAGGACGGCGCGTACCAGTTCGAGGGCAAGACCCGCACCGCCACGGAGATGACCGAGTACTACGCCGAGCTGGTCGACGCCTACCCGCTGGTGTCCATCGAGGACCCGCTGTTCGAGGACGACTGGGAGGGTTGGAAGATCCTCACCGACCGCCTGGGCGCCAAGGTCCAGATCGTCGGCGACGACCTGTTCGTCACCAACCCCGAGCGGCTGGCCCGCGGCATCGCCGGCGGCCAGGCCAACGCGCTGCTGGTGAAGGTGAACCAGATCGGCACCCTGACCGAGACCTTCGACGCCGTGCAGCTGGCGCACCGCAACGGCTACCGCTGCATGATGTCGCACCGCTCCGGCGAGACCGAGGACACCACGATCGCCGACCTGGCCGTCGCGGTGGACTGCGGCCAGATCAAGACCGGCGCCCCGGCCCGCTCGGACCGCGTCGCCAAGTACAACCAGCTGCTGCGCATCGAGGAGGAGCTGGACGACGCCGCGCGCTACGCGGGCCGCTCGGCCTTCCCGCGCTTCACGCACGAGGGCTGACACCCGGCCGACACCCGGGCTAACACCCGAGCCAACACCCGAGCCGCCCGCCGGTACCGCCCGCCCTGACCGGCAGGCGGTATCGTCGCAGGCATGAAGTCGGAGGCTGAGGGCTCTGTACCTCGGCGCTTGAGCGCGGTCCCGACGCAGCGGCAGGATGCTGCGTCGGGATCTTCGCGTTCCTCCGGCGATGGTGGTTCCGGCTCCGGCGGCGCTGCTAAAAAGCGCACGCGATACACGGCGCGGGCCGCGATCCTGATGCTGGTGCTCTGCGCGTTGGTCCTGGCGCTGGCGTACCCGCTGCAGCAGTACTTCTCGCAGAGTTCGCAGATCGACCAGCTCAAGCAGCAGAACTCGGAGAAGCGCGCCGAGGTCGAGCAGCTGCGGCAGCAGCTGGCGCAGTGGCAGGACCCGGATTACGTCAAGATCCAGGCCCGCCTCCGGCTGCACTACGTGTTCCCCGGGGAGACCGGCCTGCGGCTGCTCGGCGCGGGCGACGCGGCGACCGGTGGGCCGGACGGGACTCTAGGCCCGTCGGAGGGCTCCAGCGCGTGGTACGCGCAGCTGTGGAGTTCGGTGACTGCTGCGAGCGGGGCGCCGGTGCCTTCTTCGACGCCTTCGGTGACTGCGGGGCCTACGCCTTCTTCGGCGACCGGGCGCTGAGTCGGCGCAACCCGAGCGCGGCCGCGCTTTCGGTTGGCTGCTTTTCAGCGGCTGGTCGGGGCTATCGCGGTTCGCGGCTCGCTGATCGGTGCGTCGGTTTCATTGTGTTATGAGTGATTCGCCCCTAATTCGAGTATCGGCGAGCCCTCTGACAGTCACCTTCGCCGCACCCTGCCGCTAGCAGCCGCATCTCGCCGCGACCACCGTGTCCCGCCGCATCTCGCCGCGACCGCCGTGCCCAGCCGCGACCGCCGCTACCGCGTCACCCCGAGGTACTTCAGCACCGCCAGCACCCGCCGGTGGTCCTCGTCCGCCGGCGGCAGCCCGAGCTTCGTGAAGATGTTGCTGATGTGCTTCTCCACCGAGCTGTCGGCGAGCACCAGTTGCTTGCCGATCGCGGCGTTCGAGCGCCCCTCGGCCATCAGGCCGAGCACCTCCCGTTCGCGGGCGGTCAGGGCGTCGGTGGGTCGGGAGCCGAGGAGCTGGACCACGACCTCCGGGTCGAGTACCGTGCCGCCGGAGGCGATCTTGGACAGTGCCTCGACGAACTCGCTGACGTCCGCGACCCGCTCCTTCAGCAGGTAGCCGACGCCGGAGACCTTGCCGCCGAAGAGGTCGCGGGCGTAGCGGGTCTCCACGTACTGCGAGAACAGGAGCACGCCGACCTTCGGGTGGCTCTTGCGCAGCTCCAGTGCGGCGCGCAGGCCTTCGTCGGTGTGTGTCGGCGGCATCCGGATGTCCATGACGACCGCGTCGGGCACGTCGGCGGCGACCGCGGTCAGCAGCTCGTCGGCGTTGGGGACGGCCGCCGGGACGTCGTGGCCGCGCTTGGTGAGGATCTGGACCAGGCCGTCCCGCAGGATTGCGGAGTCTTCGGCGATCATGATGCGCACGGGGGTCTTCTCCTTCGGCGGTGGTCCTGAACCACCCCGAAGATAGCCGAACCGTGCGGCGGCGGCTGGACCTCGTCAGGTCGGCCGCCGCGCTCACACGTGCGCTACACGTGCATCGGCAGCTTCACGAGCACCAGCGTCGGGCCGCCCACCGGGCTGTCCACGGCCAGCGAGCCGTCCACGGTGCGCACCCGGTCCAGCAGCCCGGCCAGCCCGCCGCCGTAGCCGACCTGCGCGCCGCCGCGGCCGTCGTCCTCGACGGTGAGCGACAGCCGGCCGTCCTCCTGCACCACGGACAGCGCGACGCGGCTCGGTGCGCCGTGCTTGGCGGCGTTCGTCAGCAGCTCCGCGGCGCAGAAGTAGGCGATGGTCTCGATCGCCCGGTCCGGCCGCTCTCCCAGCGCGACGTTCACCGTCACCGGCATCGCCGAGCGCGCTGCCAGCGTGCCCAGTGCGTCCCGCAGGCCGTTGTCCAGCGCCGCCGGGTGGATGCCGCGGGCCAGGTCCCGCAGCTCGTTGATGGCCTGCTTGGCGCTGCGGTGCGCGGTGTCGATCAGCGCGCGGGTCTCGACCAGGTCCAGCTCCGAGCCGCTGCCGGTGGCGTCCAGGTTCTCCTTCGCCTCGCCGAGCTGCATCGCCAGCGCCACCAGCTGGGCCTGCGCGCCGTCGTGCAGGTCGCGTTCGATCCGGCGCAGCCGCGCGGCGGAGTCGTCCACGGCGTGCGCCCGGCTCACGGTCAGCTCCTCCACCCGCAGCTCGCTGCTGGTCGGGCCGAGCAGCGCCCGCATCAGCAGGGTGTCCAGCCAGATCCAGAACTTGAGGATCCAGACCGCGGCGAGGACCCACACCAGGCCGATCGCCGAGACCAGCAGCGCCCGCGGCCAGGTCTCGATGTAGAAGCCGTCGCCGATCTGCAGGGCCGAGTGGTGCACGACGCCGTGGCTGTCCGTGTCCTTCACGTCGAACAGCGACCACCAGATCGGATACGCGGCCAGGACCACGCCCTCGACCACGCCCAGGCCCAAGGTCATGATGTACGCCACGCCCAGCGGCGCGCGCACGAACAGGTAGGCCTGCGACCGCCAGGCCGCCAGGTCGCCGAGGGCCGCGCCGAGCTTGGCCAGCAGCCCGTGCGCGGTGTACCAGCGGGCGTTCGGGTGCGGCGGCTCGATCTCGACGCCGAGCAGCCCGCGGGCCAGGGAGCGCTGGACCCCGCCGAACTTCTTGGCCAGGAAGATCGCGGAGGCGATCAGGGGCAGGCCGATGAACGTGAAGGACAACGCGCCGCCGACGGCCAGCGTGACCACCACGTAGACGAAGCCCGCGATCCCGAGCGGCGCACACACCAGGGCGTACAGGTAGTGGCGGGCGGTGCGTCCCGACACCGGGCTCAACAGGAAACGCTTCATGGGAAAAGCTTCGCCGATCATGCCTGTGCCGCCCACGGTGCGGCCACGGAAGTTCAACCCCCGGTTATCCCTACCATCATCGCCCGGTCCGGCGCACGATCTGCCGTGAGCCGCGCCGGGAGTCGTGCCGTGAGCCGCGCGGCGTCGTGCCGGGTCGCCAGGTCAGAAGGGCGCGCGGTGTCAGGAGGGGAGCGCGGGGCTGGTGGTGGACGCCGTCCAGGTCAGCTTCTCGACCCAGGTCTGCCCGCCGGCCTCGTCCACCTCGGGCACCAGATCCGAGAAGCGCTCCAAAGCGGCACTCAGCGCGGTGGCCAGGGATGCGCTGGCCTGCAGCGCCTCCACACCGCTGGCCGCCGCCCACTTCTCGGCATCGACCGTGACTCGGACTTTGACCGTTGCCGATACGTTCACGTCCACGCACTCAGGGTAACCTCTTGCGGCCTCACGCGGGATGGCCTTCTATACGCGGCATGGCCACGGTCGCGGAGTTGATCGGCGTTCAGTCCCGGCACGACGGGGTCGGGCTGCTCGGCCCGGACGGCCTGCGGTATCAACATACGGAGATCGCGGCGCAGGCCGCCACCAGGGCCGCGCTGTTCGGCGACCGGCATCGCGCGGGCATGCAGCCGCATATCGGAGTGCTGCTGGGCAACACCGACGAGTTCGCGTTCTGGCTCTCCGCCGCCGCGCTCGCCGGGGCGGCGCTGGTCGGCGTGAACCCCACGCGGCGTGGCGCCGAGCTGGCGCGCGACGTCCGGCACGCGGAGTGCGAGCTGCTGGTGACGTCGCGCGCACAGCTGCCGCTGCTGGCGGGGCTGGGCCTGGAGACGCTACCGCTGCTGGTCGTGGACGAGCCGGACTATCGGGAGGCGCTGGAGCCGTACCGGGGCGTGACCGTCGCGGACGTCAAGCCGGTCGCCCCGGTCACCGAGGACACCCGGCTGCTGCTGTACTTCACGTCCGGCTCGACCGGCGCGCCGAAGGCGGTGACGTGCGTGCAGGGGCGGGTCGCGGCGTCCGGGAAGGCGATGGCCGAGCGCTACGAGCTGACGGCCTCCGACGTCTGCTACATCCCGATGCCGATGTTCCACGGCAACGCGATCCTGGCGAACTGGGGCCCCGCTCTGGTCGCCGGGGCCGCCGTGGCGCTGCGCGAGCGCTTCTCGGCCTCCGGCTTCCTGCCCGACGTGCGCGAGTACCAGGCCACGTACTTCACCTACGTCGGCCGCGCGATCTCCTACGTCCTGGCCACCCCGGAGCGCCCCGACGACGCCGAAAACCCGCTGCGCGCCGGCTTCGGCACCGAGGCCGGCCCCCTGGACCGCGAGCGCTTCGAGCAGCGCTTCGGCTGCCACCTGTCGGAGGGCTACGGCGCCTCCGAGGGCGGCATCAACGTCGTCGCCCCGCGCACGTTCCCACCCTCGGTCCTGGCCCGCGGCGCCGCGGTCGGCCGCACCGACGAAACCCTGTCGATCGTGGACCTGGAGACCGACCAACCCTGCCCACCGGCCGAGTTCGACGCCGCAGGCCGCCTCCTGAACGGCGCCACCGCGATCGGCGAACTCGTCGGCACCGGCCCCGGCGGCTTCACCGGCTACTGGAACAACCCCACAGCCGACGCCGAACGCTACTCCGAAGGCCGCTACCGCAGCGGCGACCTGTTCTACGCCGACACCGACGGCTGGCTCTACTTCGCCGCCCGCAAAGCCGACCGCATGCGCGTGGACGGCGAGAACATCTCCGTAGCACTCCTGGAGGCGATCCTCGCCCGCTGGACCCCGGTCGAGGCAGTCGCGGCCTACGCAGTCCCCGACGAGGTCACCGGCGACGCGGTGATGTGCGCGCTGGTACTGAGACAGGGCGCTGCCTTCGACCCGGCGGCCTTCGCGCACTTCCTTGCCGAGCAGCCGGATCTGGGCACCAAGATGGCCCCGCGCTTCATCCGCATCACGCCGGCCCTGACGACCACCGCCACTGAAAAGGTGTCGCGCTACGTGCTGCGGGAGCAGGGGTGGTGGCACGTCGGCGATGACGCGGTGTGGGCACGGCTAGGGCGGGGGACCGGGTACGAGCTGATCGACCGAGACCAGTAGCACTGCCAAGCCGCCGTTGCCGGCAGCAGCAACCGCCGCCTTACCGCCCTACCGCCAACCCGCCGCCAAAGGCAGCGTCAGCCGGAACTCCGCGCCCCCGCCCTGTGCCCCGGCGGCCGTCACGCCGCCGCCGTGCCCCACGGCCACCTGCGCCACTATCGCCAGTCCCAGGCCGGAGCCGGGCAGGTCGCGGGCGCTGGCGGCGCGGTAGAAGCGGTCGAAGACGTGCGGGAGGTCGGCCTCGGGGATGCCGGGGCCGTGGTCGCGGACGATCAGGGTGACGGTGCCGTCGCCGGCGGCGGCGGTACGGACCTCGACCAGGCCGCCGTCGGGGGAGAACTTCGCGGCGTTGTCCAGCAGGTTGCGGACGGCCTTGGCCAGGCGGTCGGTGACGCCGACCACCACGCTCTCGTCCAGCTCCGTCTTGAACGCCGCGTTGGGCCAGTGTGCGGCGGCGCGGTCCACGCAGCGCTGGACCAGCAGGTCGAAGCGCATCTCCTCGAACAGCGCGGCCTGCTCCTCGCCGCGGGCCAGCTCGACCGTGTCGCTGACCAGCATGGTCAGGTCGTCCAGGCCGGACATGATGCCGGACACCAGCGCCTCGCGGTCCTCCGGGCCCAGCCGGTGCGCGTAGGCCAGCACCTCGACGTTGGTGCGCAGCGAGGTCAGCGGCGTGCGCAGCTCGTGCGAGGCGTCGGCGACCAGCTGGCGCTGGCGGTCCGTGGCCTGCTGGACCGCGTCGAGCATGCCGTTGAAGGTCGCGGCCAGCCGGCCGAGCTCGTCGCGGGGCTCGCCGGGCGCTCCGTCTATCGGGATGCGGTGCGCCAGGTCGTGGGTGGCGGCGATGCGCTCGGCGGTGCTGGTCAGCTCGGCGACGGGACGCAGCGCGGTGCGCGTCACCAGCCAGCCCAGGCCCGCCGCCAGCACGATGCCTGCCGCACCGGCGCCGAACAGCTGCCAGCCGAGCGAGGACAGCTGTTTGTCCATCGCGGTCAGCGGGGCGTCGAACTGGATCGCCTGCCCGTTCTTGATCGACAGTGTCAGGATCCGGACCCGCTGGCCGTTCATGTGGCCGGAGTACAGGGCGCTGTCCGTGGATCCGGCGGCGACCTGGATGTCCTGCTGGGAGATCGGGATCACCAGGGCTGGGGCGGGCATGAGCGCGTAAACAGCAGGCAGCCGCTGCGTCCCGGGCCGTACCGGCTGGGGTTGCAGCGCTTGTCCGGTGGAGTCGAGGTACTGGACGTTGGTCGTGGTGTCGCCGAACTTCCGGCTCCGGACGCCGTCGTAATGGGGCAGGCGGTGGCTGGTGAGCAGCACCTTCTGCGCCGTCTCGCCCTGGTCGAGCAGACCGTCGTCGACCTGCTGGATCAGCGAGTGCCGCACGGCCACGTACGCGAACCCCACGCCCCCGCCGACGCCCGCCGCCACCGCGATCGTGGCCGCCAGGGCCAGCCGGGCCCGCAACGGAGTACGGCGCCACACGGCCAAGGGGGTGCGGCGTCGCGGCGTCCCGGCGGGTCTGTTCTCGACGTTCTCGGCGTTCTCGGCCC
>NZ_JAACYW010000161.1 GCF_015356825.1 Catenulispora rubra
CGGGTGACCTGGTGCGGTGGACCGTTGAGGGTGAGCTGGTGCATCTGGGTCGTGCGGATGAGCAGGTGAAGGTGCGTGGCTTCCGGGTGGAGCCGGGTGAGGTGCAGGCGGTGCTGGCCGCGCACGAGTCGGTGGCGCAGGCCGCCGTCGTCGTCCGTGAGGACGACCCTGGCGACAAGCGCCTGGTGGCCTACATCGTTCCCGCCGCCTCGCAGACGGCTGACGCCGTGCGGCTGAGTGAGCTCGTATTGGTATTCCTGGCCGAGCGGCTGCCCGGGTATCTGGTGCCCTCCGCGGTGGTGGTGTTGGACGCGCTGCCGTTGACGGCCAACGGCAAGCTGAACCGCGCCGGCCTGCCTGCCCCGGACTACACGGGCCCGGCCGGCGCGGGTCGGGCACCGGCGACGGTGCAGGAGGAGTTGCTGTGCCAGGCGTTCGCGCAGGTGCTCGGGGTGGAGAGGGTCGGCGTCGACGACGACTTCTTCGCGCTGGGCGGCCACTCGCTGCTGGCGATCCGGCTGATCAGCCGGCTGCGTGCGGCCCTGAACATCGAGTTGCCGATCCAGGTGTTCTTCGAGGTGCCGTCGCCGACCGGGCTCGCGGCCTGGCTGGCCGAATCGACGGTCACCGAAGGCCGGGCGGCGTTGGTGCCGGTGGTGCGTCCGGAGCGGGTGCCGTTGTCGTTCGCGCAGCGCCGTCTGTGGTTCCTCGGTGAGTTGGAGGGTCCGAGCGCCACCTACAACGAGGCGGTGGCTTTGCGCCTGTCCGGGGAGTTGGACCAGCAGGCACTGGCGGCCGCGTTCAGGGACGTGATCGGGCGGCACGAGGTGCTGCGGACGGTGTTCCCGGCAGTCGATGGTGAGCCGTTCCAGCGGGTGCTGTCGCTGGAGGAGTGCGGGTTCGAGCTGCCGGTGGCCGAGGTGGCGCCGCGACATCTGGATGGCGCGGTGGCCGGGGCCTCAGGTTATGCGTTCGACCTGTCGTCGGAGATCCCGTTGCGGGCGACGGTGTTCGCGGTGGCGCCGCAGGATCATGTGCTGGTGGTGCTGGTGCACCACATCGCGGGTGATGGTTGGTCGACGGGGCCGATGCTGCGGGACGTCTCGGTGGCGTACGCGGCACGGCTGTGCGGTGCGGCGCCGGTGTGGGAGCCGTTGCCGGTGCAGTACGCGGACTATGCGTTGTGGCAGCGGGAGTTGCTCGGCGACGAGCAGGACCCGAACAGTGTGCTGTCAGGTCAGGTGGCGTACTGGCGCGAGGTCCTGGCAGGGGTGCCGGAGGAGCTGGCCCTTCCGACCGACCGGCCGCGCCCGGCGGTGGCCTCGAAGCGGGCCGAGAGGGTGGAGTTGCGGGTTCCCGCCGAGACGCACCGGCGGCTGGCGGCGGTGGCCCGTGAGCGGGGGGTGACCCTGTTCATGGTGCTGCAGGCGGCGTTGGCGGTCACCCTGAACCGGATTGGCGCGGGCACGGACATCCCGATCGGGTCGCCGGTCGCCGGGCGCATGGACGAGGCGCTGAACGATCTGGTCGGCTTCTTTGTCAATACGCTGGTGATTCGTACGGACCTGTCCGGTGATCCGAGTTTCGACGAGGTGCTGGAGCGGGTGCGGGAGGTCAGTCTGCGGGCGTTCGAGCATCAGGATGTGCCGTTCGAGAAGCTGGTGGAGGAGTTGTCGCCGGCGCGTTCGATGGCGCGGCATCCGCTGTTCCAGGTCTCGTTGACCGTTCAGAACACGGCTTCGGCGGCGTTGGAGTTGTCCGGGTTGCGGTCTGTGGCACTTTCCGTGGGCGCGCTGGCGGCCAAGTGCGACCTGGAGGTGCACCTTGGTGAGGTCCTTGATGCGCAGGGCGAGCCGGCGGGGTTGCGCGGCGCGCTGATCGCGGCGGCTGACCTGCTCGATGCGGAGACCCTGCGGCGGCTCGCGGGCTGGTTGGTCCAGGTGCTGGAGACGGTGACGGCGCAGCCGGGGACGCGGTTGAGTGCCGTGGATGTGCTGGGTGCGGATGAGCGTCGCCTGGTGGTGGAGGAGTGGAACGACACGGCGGTCGAGGTCGGGGTCGGGGCCGAGTCGTCGACGTTGCCGGGGTTGTTCGAGGCGCAGGTGGCCGTGACTCCGGACGCCGTGGCTCTGGAGTTCGGTGGACTGACTGTGTCGTACCGGGAGTTGAATGCCCGGGCGAATCGTCTCGCGAGGCGTCTGATCGGCCGCGTGGTGGGGCCGGAGCGCATCGTGGCGGTGGCGCTGCCGCGGTCGGTGGCCTGTGTGGTGGCGATGCTGGCGGTGTGGAAGGCGGGCGGGGTGTACCTGCCGGTCGATCCGGCCTATCCGGTGGAGCGCATCGCCTACCTGCTCGGTGACGCGGCTCCGGTGTGCATGCTGACCGATGAGGCGACCTCCGAGGACCTGCCGGTGTCGGTGCCGCAGATCCTGATGGACGAGATCGACCTGGACGGACCAGACGGACCAGACGGACCGGACCAGGACGCCGCCGATGTGGTGGACGCGGAGCGCACCGCCCCCCTGTCGCTCGTCTCGCCGGCGTATGTGATCTACACCTCCGGTTCCACCGGGCGCCCCAAGGGCGTGGTTGTCTCCCACCGCGGTATCGCCGGGATGGTCGCGAGCCAGGTCGAGCGGCTCGGGGTGGACTCGGGCAGCCGGGTGCTCCAGTTCGCCTCGCCGAGCTTCGACGCGGCCGTGTGGGAGACGTGCATGGCGCTGCTGTCGGGGGCGCGGCTGGTGATGGCCGCGGTGGACGAGCTGCTGCCCGGGCCGGCGCTGGTGGAGGTGTTGCGGCGGCATCGGGTGACGCATGCGACGTTGCCGCCTGCCGTGCTGGCGGTGCTGCCCGAGGGCGGGCTGCCGGACGGGATGACGCTGGTGGTGGCGGGTGAGGTATGCCCGCCGGAGCTGGTCGAGCGGTGGTCGGTGGGCTGGCGGATGGTCAATGCCTACGGGCCGACCGAGACCACCGTGTGCGCCACGATGAGTGGGCCGTTGCAGGGGTCGGGCGTGGTGCCGATCGGTAGGCCGATCCAGAACACCCGGGTGTACGTGCTGGACGG
Organism: Catenulispora rubra; assembly: GCF_015356825.1. Classification (GTDB taxonomy): domain Bacteria; phylum Actinomycetota; class Actinomycetes; order Streptomycetales; family Catenulisporaceae; genus Catenulispora; species Catenulispora rubra. Next base: position 3,068 of record NZ_JAACYW010000161.1, read on the forward strand.
GTTGCTGCGGCCGGTGCCGGTGGGCGTGGAGGGCGAGCTGTATGTCGCGGGTGCGGGTCTGGCGCGCGGATACCTGAGGCGCCCGGGGCTGACCGCTGAGCGGTTCGTCGCCTCGCCGTTCGGGGGCGCGGGCGAGATCATGTACCGGACCGGGGATGTGGTGCGCTGGGGTGCGCAGGGACAGCTGCTGTTCGCGGGTCGTGCGGACGAGCAGGTGAAGATCCGCGGGTTCCGGGTGGAACCCGGTGAGGTCGAAGCGGCGCTGCTCGCCCACCCCGCCGTCGCGCGGGCCGTGGTGGTCGTCCGCGAGGACCGGCCCGGCGACCGGCGCCTGGTGGCCTACGCCGTACCGGCAGCCGATGCCGGCGATCGGCTTGAGTCGTCGGAATTCGACGACGTGGTGCGGGAGTTCGCCGCTCGGCGATTGCCGCAGTACATGGTGCCCGCGGCGGTCGTGCTGCTGGACGCGATCCCCCTGACGTCCAATGGGAAGATCGACCGCCGGGCCCTGCCGGCACCGGACCACGCGGCGGGCGGACACCGTGCCGAGGCGTCCTTCGATCCGCGCGAGGAGCTGCTCTGCGGGGCGTTCGCCCAGGTGCTCGGGGTGCCGTCGGTCGGTCTCGACGACGATTTCTTCGCGCTGGGTGGTCATTCGCTGCTGGCGACGCGGCTGGTGAGTCAGATCCGTTCGGTGCTGGGTGTGGAGTTGACGGTCCGTGAGGTGTTCGAGGCGCCGACGCCCGCGGGTCTGGCGGGACGGCTTGGGCAGGCTCATGAGAGTCGGTTGGCACTGCGTGCGGTGGTGCGTCCGGAGCGGGTGCCGCTGTCGTTCGCGCAGCGCCGGCTGTGGTTCCTCCGTGAGTTGGAGGGGCCGAGCGCCACCTACAACGCTCCGATGGCTTTGCGCCTGTCCGGGGAGTTGGACCAACAGGCACTGGCGGCCGCGTTCAGGGACGTGATCGGGCGGCACGAGGTGCTGCGGACGGTGTTCCCGGCAGTCGATGGTGAGCCGTTCCAGCGGGTGCTGTCGCTGGAGGAGTGCGGGTTCGAGCTGTCGGTGGTCGAGGTGGCGCCGCAGGAGGCGGATGCGGCGGTGGCGGAGGCGGGCCGGTACGCGTTCGACTTCTCGTCGGAGATTCCGGTGCGGGCGACGCTGTTCGCGCTCGGCGAGGCCGAGCACGTGCTGGTGTTGTTGGTCCATCACGTGGCGGCCGATGGCTGGTCGACGGCGCCGTTGGCGCGGGATCTGTCGGCGGCGTATGCGGCGCGCTTGGGTGGCGTGGCTCCGATGTGGGAGCCACTGTCGGTGCAGTATGCGGATTTCGCTGTGTGGCAGCGGGAGTTGCTGGGTGACGAGCGGGATTCGTCGAGTGTGTTGTCGCGTCAGGTGGCTTACTGGCGTGAGGCGTTGGCGGGGGCTCCGGAGGAGCTGCCGCTGCCGTTTGATCGGCCGCGTCCGGCGGTTGCGTCGCATCGTGCCCACAGCGTGGAGTTGGATGTTCCGGCCGAACTGCACGGTCGTTTGGTGGAGGTGGCGCGTGAGCGGGGGGTGACCCTGTTCATGGTGCTGCAGGCTGCTGTTGCGGTGACGCTCAGCCGGCTGGGTGCGGGGGCCGACATTCCGATCGGGTCGGCGGTCGCCGGGCGCATGGACGAGGCGCTGAACGACCTGGTCGGGTTCTTCGTCAATACGCTGGTGATGCGCACGGACCTGTCCGGTGATCCGAGTTTCGATGAGGTGCTGGAGCGGGTGCGGGAGGCGAGTCTGCGTGCGTTCGAGCATCAGGATGTGCCGTTCGAGAAGCTGGTGGAGGAGTTGGCGCCGGCGCGTTCGATGGCGCGGCATCCGCTGTTCCAGGTTGTCCTGACCCTTCAGAACGCCGGCTTGGCAGCCGATGGCGGTGTGCTGGATCTGCCGGGCCTGGTGGCTGAACCGTTGTCGTTGGGTCGGGCGATGGCGAAGTTCGACCTTGATGTGATCGTGCGTGAGGTGTTCGGTGCGCAGGGTGCGCCGGCGGGGATCCGGGGCGTGCTGACGGCGGCGGCGGATCTGTTCGACGAGGGTGTCGCGGGTCGGGTCGCGGGCTCTTTGGTGCGGGTGCTGACGGCGATGGCCGATGACCTGCGGGCCCGGGTCGAGGCGGTGGATGTGCTTGATCCGGCTGAGCGTCGCCGGGTGCTGTCGGAGTGGAACGACACGGCCGCGGCCGGATCCGGGTTGATGGTTCCGCAGGTGTTCGAGGCGCAGGTGGCGCGGACGCCGGAGGCGGTGGCGATCGTCGCCGGTGGCGTGTCGGTGCCGTATGCGGAGTTGGACGCGCGGGCGAACCGCCTTGCCCACTACCTGGTCGGTCAGGGTGTCGGGCCGGAGTCGGTGGTGGGGCTGGCGTTGCCGCGCGGTGTGGAGATGATCGCGGGGATTCTGGGGGTGTGGAAGGCGGGGGCGGCATATCTGCCGGTGGACGTGTCCCAGCCGGCGGAGCGGGTCGCGTTCACGGTGCAGGATTCGCGGGCGCAGTTGGTGTTGACCACTGATGAGGTGTTGGAGGACCTGCCGTCGGTGGTGGGTGTGCGTCTGGTGGCGGTGGACGGCACGTTGACGGTGATGCGGTTGGCGGCGGCGCCGACCACCTCGCCTGGTGTGGCGGTGGATCCGCGGTCGCTGGCGTACGTGATCTACACCTCCGGTTCGACGGGTCGTCCGAAGGGCGTGGCCGTCACCCACGGGGGTCTGGCGAACTACGTCTCCTCGGTGCCGGCCCGGGTCGGTTCCGAGGGTGGCAGGTATGCGCTGTTGCAGGCGCAGACGACCGACCTGGGGAACACGGTGCTGTTCGCGAGCCTGCTGTCGGGTGGTGAGCTGCACGTCCTGGACGAGGAGGCGGTCACCGATCCGCGCCTGGTGGGCGACTACCTGGCCGAGCACGGGATCGACTTTTTGAAGGTGGTGCCCTCGCACCTGGCGGCGTTGGGTGCGGTGGGTGGTCTGGAGCGGGTGTTGCCGGGCCGGTCGTTGGTGCTGGGTGGTGAGGCCCCCTCGCCCGGGTGGGTCGATGAACTGCTGGCCGCGGCCGGTGAGCGGCGGGTGTTCAACCACTACGGTCCGACGGAGACCACGATCGGTGTGGCGACCACCCGCCTGACGTCGGGTGAGGCGGTGCCGGTGGGTTCGCCGGTGGCCAACACCCGCTTCTACGTGCTGGATGAGCGCCTCAACCCGGTGCCGGTGGGGGTGGGGGGCGAGCTGTATGTGGCGGGTGCGCAGCTGGCGCGCGGCTATGTGCGCCGGCTGGGTCTGACCGCGGAGCGGTTCGTCGCGTGCCCGTTCGAGCAGGGTGCTCGGATGTACCGCACGGGTGACCGCGTGAAGTGGTCGGGTGATGGCGAGATCGTGTTCCTGGGTCGGGCGGACGAGCAGGTGAAGATCCGCGGTTTCCGGATCGAGCCGGGTGAGGTGGCCGGCGCCCTGACGGCGCACCCGCTGATCGCCCAGGCGGCCGTGATCGCCCGCGAGGACACCCCGGGGGACAAGCGCCTGGTCGCCTATGTGGTCGCGGACGACCCGGAGGATGTGGACGACTCGCTCGCCGGCGGGGTGCGGACTTTTGTCGCCGCCCGGTTGCCGGAGCACATGGTGCCCTCCGCAGTGGTGGTGTTGGACGCGTTGCCGCTGACGGGCAACGGGAAGTTGGACCGCAAGGCGCTGCCTGCGCCGGACTTCGTGGCGGCCGGTGGGGTGTCGAGTCGTGGGCCGGCATCGGTGCGGGAGGAGATCCTGTGCGAGGCGTTCGCCGAGGTCCTCGGGTTGGACAGTGTCGGGGTCGATGACGACTTCTTCACGCTGGGCGGACATTCGCTGTTGGCGGTGTCGTTGGTGGAGATGTTGCGGGCACGTGGGGTCTCGGTGTCGGTGAAGGCGTTGTTCCAGACCTCGACTCCGGCGGGCTTGGCGGTCGAGGCGGGTTCGGAGCAGGTGGTGGTGCCGGCGAATCTGATTCCTGAGGGTGCTGTCGAGATCACGCCGGAGATGCTGCCGTTGGTGGAGTTGACCGAGGCTGAGCTCGGGTTGGTCGTGGCGAAGGTGTCTGGCGGTGCGGCGAATGTGGCGGATGTCTATCCGCTGGCCCCGCTTCAGGAGGGCCTTCTCTTCCATCATCTGATGGCGGATCAGGGCACTGAGGCGGATGTCTACATGCGGCCGTCAGTGTTGGGCTTCGACTCGCGGGAGCGGGTGGATGCGTTCCTGGGGGCGCTGCAGCGGGTGATCGATCGGCATGACATGTACCGCACGGCGTTTGTGTGGGAGGGGTTGGCTGAGCCGGTGCAGGTGGTGTCGCGTCGGGTGGTGCTGCCGGTCCGGGAGGTTGTGCTGGATCCGCAGGGTCCTGATCCGGTGGAGCAGTTGCTGGCGATCGGCGACGTCTGGATGGAGCTGGACCGTGCCCCGCTGATGGACGTGCACATCGCCGCCGAACCGGATGGCGAGGGCTGGCTGGTCCTGCTGCGCGTCCACCACCTGGTGCGCGATGACACGACGACGGGCGCGCTGCTCGGGGAGGTGCGGGCGTTTATGTCCGGGCGTGGCGACACGTTGCCGGAGCCGTTGCCGTTCCGCGACTTCGTGGCGCAGGCCCGTCTCGGTACGCCGCGCGAGGAGCACGAGCGGTACTTCGCCGAGCTGCTCGGCGACGTCACCGAGACCACCGCCCCGTTCGGCCTGCTGGACGTGCACGGAGACGGCACGACGGCAGTATCGGCCCGTTCCTCGGTGGAGGCTGAGCTCACGCTTCGGCTGCGGGCGATCGCGCGCCGGATGGCCGTGAGTCCGGCGACGGTGTTCCACCTGGCGTGGGCGCGGGTGCTGGCCGCGGTGAGCGGTCGTGAGGACGTGGTGTTCGGCACGGTGCTGTTCGGCCGGATGAACGCGGGCGCCGGTGCCGACCGGCTCCAGGGTCCGTGCCTCAACACGCTCCCGGTGCGGGTGCGGGTCGGCGCCTCCGTGGTGGGCGAGGCGCTGGCCGGGATGCGGAAGCAGTTGGCTGAGTTGCTGGTGCACGAACACGCGCCGTTGTCGCTGGCGCAGCAGGCGAGCGGGATGACGGGCGGCAGCCCGCTGTTCACCGCCCTGTTCAACTACCGCAACGGCCGCGACGGTGCGACGGAGCTCGGCGCGGGTCTGGGCACCGGGTTGGAGGAAGTGCGGATCCTTGCCGCCGAAGGGCGCACCAACTACCCCCTGGTGGCGAGTGTCGATGACGACGGGAACGGGTTCAGCCTGACCGTCGACGCGGTGGCGCCGGCCGATGCGGAGCAGGTGGGCACGATGCTGCACGCCTGCCTCCTCCAGCTCGTGACCGCTTTGGAGGAGGATCCGCAGGCGCGGTTGTCGGCGGTGGATGTGCTTGATCCGGCTGAGCGTCGGCTGGTGGTGGAGGAGTGGAACGACACGACGGTTGAGGTGGCGTCGTTGACGTTGCCGGGGTTGTTCGGGGCGCAGGTGGTGCGGACGCCGGATGCGGTGGCGCTGGTGTCCGAGGGCGTCGAGCTGTCGTACGCGCAGTTGGATGCGCGGGCCAATGCGGTGGCGCGGTTGCTGATCGGGCGGGGTGTGGGTCCGGAGTCGGTGGTCGCGGTGGTGATGGAGCGGTCGGCCGAGTTGGTGGTGTCGTTGTTGGCGGTGCTGAAGGCCGGTGGTGCGTATCTGCCGGTGGATCCGGAGTATCCGGCCGGTCGTATCGAGGCGGTCCTCGCCGATGCCGGGCCGGTGTGCGTGCTCTGCACGACCGCCCTAGCCGGGGTGGTGCCGGATGGTGTGGCCCGGGTTGTTGTGGATGATCCGGCGGTGGTCGCGGAGTTGGCGGGCCTGTCGGCGCAAGCTCCGGTGGTGGGGGTGTTGCCTGCGCATCCGGCGTATGTGATTTTCACGTCGGGTTCCACGGGGCGTCCGAAGGGTGTTGTGGTGTCGCATGCGGGGATTGTGAATCGGCTTGCGTGGATGCAGGAGATCCCTGGTGTGGCGATCGGTGTCGGGGATCGGGTGTTGCAGAAGACGCCGTTCGGGTTCGACGTCAGTGTGTGGGAGTTTTTTTGGCCGTTGGTGCAGGGTGCGGCGTTGGTGGTGGCGCGTCCTGGTGGTCATCGGGAGCCTGGTTATCTTGTCGAGTTGATTCGGGGCGAGAACATCACGGTGACGCATTTTGTGCCGTCGATGTTGGAGGCGTTTCTGCGTGAGCCGGCGGCTGCCGGCTGTGGCGGGTTGCGGGCGGTGTTCTGTAGTGGTGAGGAGCTGTCGGCGTCGTTGCGGGACCGGTTCCTTGAACTGCTGGCGGGTGTGCCGCTGTTCAACTTGTACGGGCCCACGGAGGCGTCCGTGGACGTGACCGCGGCGCGCTGTGCCGTCAGTGATGGTGTGGTGGTGCCGATCGGTGGGCCGGTGGCCAATACACGGTTGTATGTGCTGGACGGTTCGCTGTCCCCGGTGCCGGTGGGTGTCGAGGGTGAGTTGTATCTGGCGGGTGTGCAGTTGGCGCGCGGGTATGTGGGGCGTGCCGGTTTGACCGCGGAGCGGTTCGTGGCCTGCCCGCTCGCCGGGGGCGGGCGGATGTACCGCACCGGTGACCGGGTTCGCTGGAGCGCCGATGGTCAGCTGATTTATCTGGGTCGTGCCGATGACCAGGTGAAGATTCGTGGTTTCCGGATCGAGCCGGGTGAGGTGCAGGCGGTCTTGGCCGCGCACCCTGCCGTGGTCCAGGTCGCGGTTGTCGCTTGCGAGGACGTCCCGGGTGACGTCCGCCTGGTGGCGTACGCGGTTCCGGCCGACGTCGATGCCAGTGCGGATGAACTCATCACCAGCCTGCGGGAGTTCGCGGGTGAGCGGTTGCCCTCCTCCATGGTTCCGTCGGCGGTCGTGATACTCGAGGCGTTGCCGCTGACGGTCAACGGCAAGCTGGACCGCAAGGCTCTGCCCGCACCGGAGTATGTGGTGGGTGGGGGTCGTGCGCCGGCCAGTGTGCGGGAGGAGATCCTCTGCGAGGCGTTCGCTGAGGTTCTCGGGTTGCCGGCGGTCGGGGTCGATGACGACTTCTTCGTCCTGGGCGGCCATTCGCTGCTGGCGGTGGCCCTGGTGGAACGTCTGCGAGTGCGGGGTGTGTCCGTGGCGGTGCGGGCGCTTTTCGAGACGCCGACGGTGGCCGGGCTGGCCGGTGCTGCCGGGCCGGTTCAGGTGGTGGTGCCGGCGAATCTGATTCCTGAGGGTGCCACAGAGATCACGCCGGAGATGCTGCCGTTGGTGGAGCTGACTGAGGCCGAGCTTGAGTTGGTTGTGGCGAAGGTGTCTGGCGGTGCGGCGAATGTAGCGGATGTCTATCCGCTGGCTCCGCTTCAGGAGGGTCTTCTTTTCCACCATCTGATAGCGGATCAGGGCGCTGAGGCGGATGTCTACATGCGGCCGTCGGTGTTGGGTTTCGATTCGCGGGAGCGGGTGGATGCGTTCCTGGGGGCTCTGCAGCGGGTGATCGATCGGCATGACATGTACCGCACGGCGTTTGTGTGGGAGGGGCTGGTCGAGCCGGTGCAGGTGGTGTCGCGTCGGGTGGTGCTGCCGGTGCAGGAGGTGGTGCTGGATCCGCAGGGTCCTGATGCGGTGGAGCAGTTGCTGGCGATCGGCGGATCGTGGTTGGAGCTGACCCGGGCGCCTCTGATGACGGTCCACATCGCCGCCGAACCGGATGGCGAGGGCTGGTTGGCACTGGTGCGAACCCATCACATGGTGCAGGACCACACCTCGTTGGATGTGCTGCTCGGGGAGGTGCGGGCGTTTATGTCCGGCCGTGGCGACATGTTGCCGGAGCCGTTGCCGTTCCGTGACTTCGTGGCGCAGGCCCGCCTCGGTACGCCGCGCGAGGAGCACGAGCGGTACTTCGCCGAGCTGCTCGGGGACGTTACCGAGACGACGGCGCCCTTTGGTGTGCTGGATTTGCATGGTGATGGCAGTGCCACTCATCAGGCGCGCCTGGTGGTGGACGATGAGCTGTGCGGCCGGGTGCGTGAGTTGGCGCGCCGGATGGCCGTGAGTCCGGCGACGGTGTTCCATCTGGCGTGGGCGCGGGTGCTGGCCGCGGTGAGCGGTCGTGAGGACGTGGTGTTCGGCACGGTGCTGTTCGGTCGGATGAACGCGGGCGCCGGTTCGGATCGGGTGCCGGGTCTGTTCCTCAATACGTTGCCGGTGCGGGTGCGGGTGGATTCGCAGAGCGTGGCCGGGGCGTTGTCCGGGATGCGGGGCCAGTTGGCCGAGCTGCTGGTACATGAGCACGCGCCGCTGTCGCTGGCGCAGCAGGCGAGCGGGATGACGGGGGGCAGCCCGCTGTTCACCTCGATCTTCAACTACCGGCACAATCAGGGCGCCGCGCGGAACTTCGACTCCGGCTTCGAGGGCGTCGGCGTGCTCTCCACGCGGGACCTGACCAACTACCCCCTGAGTATCGCCGTGGACGACGATAAGAAGGGGTTCGGCCTGACCGTCGACGCGGTGGCTTCAATCGACCCGCAGCAGGTGGGTTCGCTGCTGTGCACCAGCCTGCGCAATCTGGTCGCGGCCCTGGAGGATGCCCCGGAGCAGACGCGGCTGGGAGAGGTCGGCGTCCTCGGTGAGGCGGAGCGGGAGCGGCTGCTGACCGACTGGAACGACACGGGTGTCGCTGCTCCCGTGACGTCGTCGGTGGCGGAGGTGTTCGCGGCGCAGGTGGCGCGGACGCCGGATGCGGTGGCGGTGGTGTCCGGTGGCGTGGAGCTGTCGTACGCGGAGTTGGATGTGCGGGCTGCTGCGTTGGCGGGTGTGCTGCGGGATCACGGGGTCGGCGCGGAGTCGCTGGTCGGTGTGGTGATGGACCGCTCGGTCGAGCTGTTGGTGGCGTTGCTGGCGGTGGTGAAGGCCGGTGGTGCGTATCTGCCGGTGGATGTGGATCATCCGTCGGAGCGGATCGCGTTCGTGTTCCAGGACGCGGCGCCGGTGTGTGTGCTGACCACACGGGATGCCGCCTCGCGGGTGCCGGCGGCGGTGGAAGCGCCGGTGCTGGTGGTCGACGGTGAGCGGGTGCCGGCCGGGTCGGCGCAGGTGACCGGCGCTGGGGTGGGTCTGGAGTGCCCGGTGTATGTGATGTACACCTCGGGTTCGACGGGTGTGCCCAAGGGCGTGGTGACCACGCAGCGGGATCTGGTGGAGTTGGCGTCGGCTTCGCATTGGGCTGTGGGGTCGGGGGATCGGGTGTTGTTCCAGGCCCCGCATGCTTTCGACGCCTCCTCGTATGAGGTGTGGGTGGCGTTGCTGTCGGGTGCGACGGTGGTGGTGGCGCCGACGGGTGCGGTGGACGCGGAGGTGCTGCGGTCGCTGCTGGTCGACTGCGCGGTGTCGCACGTGCATGTGACGGCGGGTCTGTTCCGGGTGATCGCGGAGCAGGATCCGAAGTGTTTCGCGGGCGTGCGTGAGGTGCTGACCGGTGGTGACGTGGTGCCGGTGGAGGCGGTGCGCCGCGTGCTGGAGGCCAACGCGGGTGTGGTGGTGCGGCACCTGTACGGGCCGACGGAGGTGACGCTGTGCGCCACCCAGCACGAGGTGGGCTCGCCAGAGGCGCTGCGTGCGGTGCTGCCGATCGGTCGGCCGTTGGACGGCACCCGGGTGTACGTGCTGGACGAGTACTTGGCTCCGGTGCCGGCGGGTGTGGCGGGTGACCTGTATGTCGCGGGTGCGGGGTTGGCGCGCGGCTATCTGAACCGCCCGGGCCTGACGGGTGAGCGGTTCGTCGCGGACCCGTTCGGTGTGGCGGGTGGCCGGCTGTATCGCACGGGTGACCGTGTGAAGTGGTCGGTGGATGGGCGGTTGGTGTTCGTTGGTCGTGCGGATGAGCAGGTGAAGATCCGCGGGTTCCGGGTGGAGCCGGCCGAGGTGGAGTCGGTGGTGGCCGCCCACCCGCGGGTGGCGCAGGCCGCAGTGATCGCACGTGAGGATGTCCCTGGCGACAAGCGCCTGGTCGGGTATGTCGTCGGGGATGGCGACAGTACCGAGCTGGCCACTGTTGTCCGTGAGTTTGTGGCTGGGCGGTTGCCGTCCTACATGGTGCCGTCGGCGGTGGTGGTGCTGGAGGCGTTGCCGCTGACGGCCAACGGCAAGTTGGACCGCAAGGCCCTGCCGGCCCCCGAGTACGCCGCCGGTGCGGGTCGGGCACCGGCCACGGTGCAGGAGGAGTTGCTGTGCCAGGCGTTCGCGCAGGTCCTGGGACTCGACCGGGTTGGCGTGGAGGACGACTTCTTCGCTCTGGGCGGCCACTCCCTTCTGGCGACCCGACTGGTCAGTGAGGTGCGGGAGTTGCTGCGGGCCGAACTGCCGATCCGGGCGGTGTTCGAAGCACGGACGCCGGAAAGGCTCGCCGGCTGGCTCGCCAGTCAGATCGAGACCCAGAACATAGCTAGACCCACTCTGCGGCCGATGCGTAAGCAGGAGGACTACCGATGATTCCGTTGTCGTTTGCGCAGCGTCGGCTGTGGTTTCTGAGCCAGTTGGAGGGTCCGAGTGCGACCTACAACATTCCGATGGTGCTGCGGCTGAGCGGGGATGTGGATCGGAAGGCCCTTGCCGAGGCGTTGCGGGATGTGGTGGGTCGGCACGAGGTGCTGCGCACGGTCTTCCTGGCCGAGAACGGGGAGCCGTACCAGCGGGTTCTCAAGGTCGAGGACAGTGGGTTCGAGCTTGTGGTCGAGGTGGTTTCCCAGGAGTCGCTGTCCAGCGCCGTGAGCGGGGCGGTCGCGTACGCGTTCGATCTGTCCGCCGAAATCCCGTTGCGGGCAACGCTGTTCGCGGTGAGCCAGGCCGAGCACGTGCTGGTGATGGTGGTTCATCACATCGCCGGGGACGGCTGGTCGACGGCGCCGTTGGCGCGGGACGTGTCGGTGGCGTATGCGGCGCGGGCCGCGGGTCGGGCACCGGAGTGGGAGCCGCTGCCGGTGCAGTACGCGGACTATGCGTTGTGGCAGCGGGAGTTGCTCGGCGACGAGCAGAACCCGGACAGCGTGCTCTCCCGGCAGCTGGCGTACTGGCGCAAGACGCTGGCCGGGGCGCCGACCGAACTGGAGCTGCCGACCGATCGGCCACGTCCCGCCGTGGCCGGTCATCAGGGCCATGCGGTGGCGGTCGAGCTGCCGGCCGGCGTGCACGAGCGTCTGGTGAAGGTGACCAGGGAGCGGGGGGTGACCCTGTTCATGGTGCTGCAGGCTGCACTGGCGGTCACTCTCAACCGCTTGGGTGCGGGGAACGACATCCCGATCGGGGTGGCGATCGCCGGACGCACTGAGAAGGCCTTGGAGGACCTGGTCGGGTTCTTCGTGAATACGTTGGTGATTCGTACGGACCTGTCTGGTGATCCGAGCTTCGACGAGGTGCTGGAGCGGGTGCGGGAGGTCAGTCTGCGTGCGTTCGAGCATCAGGATGTGCCGTTCGAGAAGCTGGTGGAGGAGTTGTCGCCGGCTCGGTCGATGGCGCGGCATCCGCTGTTCCAGGTCATGCTCACCCTGCGGAACACGGCCTCGGCGGCGTTGGATCTGTCCGGGACGGACTCGCTCCCTTCGGCTCTGGCGTCGTCAGCGGGTCTGGGGGCGGCGAAGTTCGACCTGGAGTTGAGTCTTGGTGAGGTCTTTGATGCGCAGGGCAAGCCGGCGGGCATCCGGGGGAGGTTGATCGCGGCGGCGGATCTGTTCGATGCGGGGACGGCTGAGCGTTTCGCGGGTTGGTTGCTGCGGGTCGTCGAGACGGTTGTCGCTGAGCCGCAGGCGCGGTTGTCGGCGGTGGATGTGCTTGATCCGGCTGAGCGTCGTCTGCTCTTGGAGGAGTGGAATGACACGGCGGTCGAGGTCGAGGTCGGGGTCGGGGTTGAGTCGTTGACGTTGCCGGGGTTGTTTGCGGCGCAGGTGGTGCGGGCGCCGGATGCGGTGGCGGTGGTGTCCGGTGGCGTGGAGTTGTCGTATGCGGAGTTGGATGCGCGGGCTGATGCGGTGGCGCGGCGGTTGGTTGAGCTGGGTGTGGGTGCGGAGTGTGGTGTTGCGGTGTTGATGGAGCGGTCGGTGGAGTTGGTGGTGGGGTTGTTGGCGGTGGTGAAGGCGGGTGGTTTCTATGTTCCGTTGGATGCTCGGTATCCGTTGGCGCATCGTCGGACGATCGTTGGTGAGACGGGTGCCTTGGTGGTCCTCGCCGATGCCGGGTTGCGGGGTCAGGCGGCTGAGTTGGGTCTGGCGGTGTTGACGGTTGATGCGGCGACTGCCGAGCCGGTTGACGGGCCGGTTGATGTGACGACTGCCGGGCCGGTCGAGGTTCCGTGTTCGCCGAGTCAGTTGGCGTATGTGATGTACACGTCCGGTTCGACGGGTCGGGCGAAGGGTGTGGCGGTGACGCATGCGGATGTGGTGGCGTTGGCGTTGGATCGGCGGTTCGCGGGTGTGGGGTTGGAGCGGGTGCTGTTGCATTCGCCGTATTCCTTCGATGCGTCGACGTTGGAGTTGTGGGTGCCGTTGTTGACGGGGCGTCGGGTTGTGGTGATGCCGGCTGGTGATGTGACGGCGGTTTCGTTGGCTGAGGTGGTGTGTTCGTTCGGGGTTACGGCGTTGTGGTTGACGGCGGGGTTGTTTGCGCTGGTGGTGGAGGAGGATCCGGGGTGTTTGGCTGGGGTGTGTGAGGTGTGGGCGGGTGGTGAGGTGTTGTCGTCGGTGGCGGTGGCTCGGGTGCGGGCGGCGTGTCCGGACATTGTGGTGGTGAACGGGTATGGGCCGACGGAGGCCACGACGTTTGTCGCCACGCATACCGTGGTGGATGGCGAGGGTGTGTTGCCGATTGGGCGTCCGTTGGACAACATGCGCGTCTATGTGTTGGACGCCGCGTTGTCCCCGGTGCCGGTGGGTGTGGTTGGTGAGTTGTATGTGGCGGGTGCGGGGTTGGCGCGTGGGTATGTGGGGCGTCCGGGTTTGTCGGCGGAGCGGTTTGTCGCCGATCCGTATGGGCCGGCGGGTGGGCGGTTGTATCGCACCGGTGACCTGGCGCGGTGGAACGCCGACGGCGAGCTGGTGTATGCGGGTCGTGTGGACGAGCAGGTGAAGATTCGTGGTTTCCGGATCGAGCCGGGTGAGGTCCAGGCCGTCCTGGCCGCCCACCCTGCCGTGGCCCAGGTCGCGGTTGTCGCTCGCGAGGACGTGCCGGGTGGCATCCGCCTGGTGGCGTATGCCGTTCCGGCTGGTTCGGACACGCCGTCGGAGGAACTTGTGTCCCTGCTGCGGGAGTTTGCGGGTGAGCGGTTGCCGGCTTACATGGTGCCGTCGGCGGTGGTGCTGCTGGATGCGCTGCCGGTGACGGTGAATGGCAAGTTGGACCGCAAGGCCCTGCCTGTACCGGAGTATGTGGTGGGTGTGGGTCGGGCGCCGGCGACGGTGCGGGAGGAGATCCTGTGCGAGGCGTTCGCTGAGGTTCTCGGGTTGTCGGCGGTCGGTGTCGATGACGACTTCTTCGCGCTGGGTGGGCATTCGCTGTTGGCGGTGTTGTTGGTGGCGAATCTTCGTGCGCGGGGTCTTTCTGTCTCGGTGAAGGCTCTGTTCCAGACGCCGACGGTGGCCGGGTTGGCCGGTGCTGCCGGGCCGGTTCAGGTGGTGGTGCCGGCGAATCTGATTCCTGAGGGTGCTGTCGAGATCACGCCGGAGATGCTGCCGTTGGTGGAGTTGACCGAGGCCGAGGTCGAGTTGGTCGTGGCGAAGGTGTCCGGCGGTGCGGGGAATGTGGCGGATGTCTATCCGCTGGCTCCGCTTCAGGAGGGTCTGCTTTTCCATCATCTGATGGCGGATCAGGGTGCTGAGGGGGATGTGTACGTACTGCCGTCGGTGTTGGGTTTCGATTCGCGGGAGCGGGTGGATGCGTTTCTGGAGGCTCTGCAGCGGGTGATCGATCGGCATGACATCTGCCGCACGGCGTTTGTGTGGGAGGGGCTGGCCGAGCCGGTGCAGGTGGTGTCGCGTCGGGTGGTGTTGCCGGTGCAGGAGGTGGTGCTGGATCCGCAGGGTCCTGATCCGGTGGAGCAGTTGTTGGGGATCGGGGGATCGTGGTTGGAGCTGACCCGGGCGCCTCTGATGACGGTCCACATCGCCGCCGAACCGGATGGCGAGGGCTGGTTGGCGCTGCTGCGAACCCATCACATGGTGCAGGACCACACCTCGTTGGATGTGCTGCTCGGGGAGGTGCGGGCATTTATATCCGGGCGCGCCGATACGTTGCCGGAGCCGTTGCCGTTCCGCGACTTCGTGGCGCAGGCCCGCCTGGGTATGCCACGGGAGGAGCACGAGCGGTATTTCGCGGAGTTGCTCGGCGACGTCACTGAGACGACGGCGCCGTTCGGTGTGCTGGATTTGCATGGTGATGGCAGTAGCACCCACCAGGCACGTCTCGCGGTGGACGATGAGCTGTGCGGCCGGGTGCGTGAGTTGGCGCGGCGGCAGGGTGTGAGTCCGGCGACGGTGTTCCATCTGGCGTGGGCGCGGGTGTTGGCTGCGGTGAGTGGTCGTGAGGACGTGGTGTTCGGCACGGTGCTTTTCGGCCGGATGAACGCGGGTGCCGGTGCCGACCGGGTGCCGGGTCTGTTCCTCAACACACTGCCCGTGCGCGTGCGGGTGGATTCGCAGAGCGTGGCCGAGGCGCTGTCCGGGATGCGGGGCCAGTTGGCCGAGTTGTTGGTGCACGAACACGCGCCGCTGTCGCTGGCGCAGCAGGCGAGCGGGATGACGGGCGGCAGCCCGCTGTTCACCTCGATCCTCAACTACCGGCACAGCGAGGCCAGGGCACAGAGCGGTGGCCCCAGCCTTGAGGGCGTCAGGGTGCTGACCGCGAGCGACCCCACCAACTACCCCGTGAGCGTGGCCGTCGACGACATGGGGAGTGGCTTCAGCCTGACCGTCGAAGCGATGGCACCGGCCGATGCGGAGCAGGTGGGCACGATGCTGCACACCTGCCTCCTCCAGCTCGTGACTGCTCTGGAAGAGGATCCGCAGGCCCGGTTCGCGGCGGTGGGAGTGCTGGGTGAGGCTGATCGTCGCCTGGTGCTGGAGGAGTGGAATGACACGGCGGTCGAGGTCGGGCCGTTGACGTTGCCGGGGTTGTTCGCGGCGCAGGTGGTGCGGACGCGGGATGCGGTGGCGCTGGTCTTCGAGGGTGTTGAGCTGTCGTATGCGGAGTTGGACGCGCGGGCGAACCGGCTGGCGCGGTTGCTGATCGGGCGTGGTGTGGGCCCGGAGTCGGTGGTCGCGGTGGTGGTGGAGCGCGGCGTGGAGCTGGTGGTGGCGTTGCTGGCGGTGGCGAAGGCGGGCGGCGCGTACATGCCGGTGGATCCGGAGTATCCGGCGGAGCGGATCGCCTACATGGTGCGGGACGCGGCGCCCGTGTGTGTCCTGACGACGGAGCGGTGTGCACGGGTGCTGCCGGAATCGTTTGACGGGCCGGTGCTGGTGCTGGACTCCGCCCAACTGCGCGCCGAGTGCTCGGGCTTCGAGGAGGTGCAGCTGACGGATGCCGATCTGGTTGTGCCGCTGCTGCCGGCCCATCCGGTGTATGTGATTCACACGTCGGGTTCGACTGGGCTTCCCAAGGGGGTCGTGGTCACTCACCAGGCGCTGGTGAACCATTTGCGGGCGGCCGGGCAGCGGGTTCTGTTGCGGGCCGGCGACCGTCTGCTGGCTGTGACGACGGTGTCTTTCGACATCGCGGCGCTGGAGTTGTTCCTGCCGTTGGTGTGCGGGGCGGCTGTGGTGCTCGCCGAGCGGGAGACGGTACGTGACGCGGCGGCGTTGCGGGAGTTGGTGGACGCGGGCGGGGTGACTGCTGTTCAGGCTGTTCCGTCGCTGTGGCGGGCTCTGCTGTCCGGTGAGGCTGACTGGCCGCGCGGGGTGCGGGTGCTGGTCGGCGGTGAGGCGCTGTCTGAGGAACTGGCGGGCCGGATGCGGGAGCTGGGCCTGTCGGCGGTGAACCTGTACGGTCCGACGGAGGCCACGGTCTGGGCGACCTCGGCCGAGGTCGGCGAGGGTCCGGTGACCATCGGGCGTCCGTTCGCCAACATGCGTGCCTACGTGCTGGACGGATTCCTGCAGCCGGTCCCGGCAGGTGTGGCGGGCGAGTTGTATCTGGCGGGTGCGCAGTTGGCTCGGGGGTACCTGGGCCGGCCTGGGTTGAGCGCTGAGCGGTTCACCGCCGCGCCGTTCGGGCCGAGGGGTGAGCGGATGTACCGCACGGGCGACCTGGCCCGCTGGCGCGGGGACGGGATGCTGGAGTGCCTCGGCCGGGTCGACACGCAGGTCAAGGTGCGTGGCTTCCGGATCGAGCTGGGTGAGATCGAGGCTGCGCTGGAGCGTCACGAGCTGGTGGCCCAGGCTGCTGTGACGGTCGACGGGAGCGGTGCGGGGGATCAGCGGCTCGCCGGGTACGTCGTGCCTCGGGCCGGGGCGCGGGTGGATGTCGCGGACCTGCGGGCCCACCTCGCCCGGAGCCTGCCGGAGTACATGATTCCGTCGGCTGTGGTGGTGTTGGAGGAGTTGCCGCTGACGGCGAACGGCAAGGTGGACCGCAAGGCTCTGCCTGCCCCGGACTACACGGGCCTGGCCGGCGCGGGTCGGGCACCGGTGACGGTGCAGGAGGAGTTGCTGTGCCAGGCGTTCGCGCAGGTGCTGCGGCTGCCCGCGGTCGGTGTGGAGGATGACTTCTTCGCGCTGGGCGGTCATTCGCTGTTGGCGATGCGGCTGATAATCCGGGTGCGTGCGGTGCTGGGTGCGGAGTTGCCCCTGCGGATGCTGTACGAGCGTCCGACGCCGGCCGGGCTCGCGGCGTGGATGGGTGAGGCCGGGGCGGGCCGGGCGGCGTTGGTGCCGATGGTGCGTCCGGAGCGGGTGCCGTTGTCGTTCGCGCAGCGCCGGCTGTGGTTCCTGGGGCAGTTGGAAGGTCCGAGCGTCACCTACAACATTCCGCTGGTGCTGCGGTTGACCGGGGATGTGGATCGGAAGGCTCTCGCCGAGGCGTTGCGGGATGTGGTGGGTCGGCACGAGGTGTTGCGCACGGTCTTCTTGGCCGAGAACGGGGAGCCGTACCAGCGGGTTCTCAAGGTCGAGGACAGTGGGTTCGAGCTTGTGGTCGAGGTGGTTTCCCAGGAGTCGCTGTCCAGCGCCGTGAGCGGGGCGGTCGCGTACGCGTTCGACCTGTCGGCGGAGGTCCCGCTTCGGGCGACGCTGTTCGCGCTCGGCGAGGACGACCATGCGTTGGTGGTGCTGGTTCATCACATCGCCGGGGACAGCTGGTCGATGGCGCCGTTGGCGCGGGATGTGTCGGTGGCGTACGCGGCACGGCTGCGCAGTGCGGCGCCGGTGTGGGAGCCGTTGCCGGTGCAGTACGCGGATTATGCGTTGTGGCAGCGGGAGTTGCTCGGGAGCGAGGACGATCCGGACAGTCTGCTGTCCGGGCAGGTGGCGTACTGGCGCGAGGCGTTGGCGGGAGTGCCGGAGCAGTTGGAGTTGCCTACCGATCGCCAGCGCCCGGCGGTCGCCTCGTACCGTGGGCACGAGGTGTTGCTTGATGCCCCGGCCGAGCTGCATGCGCGGGTGCTGGAGGTGGCGCGTGAGCGTGGGGTGACCCTGTTCATGGTGCTGCAGGCTGCTGTTGCGGTGACGCTCAGCCGGCTGGGTGCGGGGGCTGACATTCCGATCGGGTCGGCGGTCGCCGGGCGTATGGACGAGGCGCTCAACGATCTGGTCGGGTTCTTCGTCAATACGTTGGTGATGCGTACGGACCTGTCTGGTGATCCGAGTTTCGATGAGGTGCTGGAGCGGGTGCGGGAGGTCAGTCTGCGGGCGTTCGAGCATCAGGATGTGCCGTTCGAGAAGCTGGTGGAGGAGTTGGCGCCGGCGCGTTCGATGGCGCGGCATCCGCTGTTCCAGGTCATGCTCACCCTGCAGAACACGGCCTCGGCGGCGTTGGAGTTGCCTGGGGTGCAGCCTGGGGCGCTTGACGCGGGTCTGGGCGCGGCGAAGTTCGACCTGGAGGTGCACCTTGGTGAGGTCTTTGATGCGCAGGGCAAGCCGGCGGGCATCCGGGGGAGGTTGATCGCGGCGGCGGATCTGTTCGATGCGGGGACGGCGGAGCGTTTCGTGGGTTGGTTGCTGCGGGTCGTCGAGGCGGTTGTCGCTGAGCCGCAGGCGCGGTTGTCGGCGGTGGATGTGCTTGATCCGGCTGAGCGTCGTCTGCTCTTGGAGGAGTGGAATGACACGGCGGTCGGGGTCGGGGCCGAGTCGTTGACGTTGCCGGGGTTGTTTGCGGCGCAGGTGGTGCGGGCGCCGGATGCGGTGGCGTTGGTTTTTGAGGGTGTTGAGTTGTCGTATGCGGAGTTGGATGCGCGGGCGAACCGGTTGGCGTGGTTGTTGATCGGGTGTGGTGTGGGTCCGGAGTCGGTGGTCGGGGTGGTGATGGAGCGGTCGGCCGAGTTGGTGGTGTCGTTGTTGGCGGTGGTGAAGGCGGGTGGGGCGTATTTGCCGGTGGATCCGGGGTATCCGGCCGGTCGTATCGAGGCTGTCCTTGCTGATGCCGGGCCGGTGTGTGTGCTCAGCACCACCGCTCTCATCGGGGTGGTGCCGGATGGTGTGGTCCGGGTTGTTGTGGATGATCCGGCGGTGGTTGCGGAGTTGGCGGGTTTGTCGGGGCGGGCTCCGGTGGTGGGGGTGTTGCCTGCGCATCCGGCGTATGTGATTTTCACGTCGGGTTCCACGGGGCGTCCGAAGGGTGTTGTGGTGTCGCATGCGGGGATCGTGAACCGGCTTGCCTGGATGCAGGGGATTCCTGGTGTGGCTATCGGTGTCGGGGATCGGGTGTTGCAGAAGACGCCGTTCGGGTTTGACGTCAGTGTGTGGGAGTTTTTTTGGCCGTTGGTGCAGGGTGCGGCGTTGGTGGTGGCGCGTCCTGGTGGTCACCGGGAGCCTGGCTATCTCGTTGAGTTGATCCGGGGCGAGAACATCACGGTGACGCATTTCGTGCCGTCGATGTTGGAGGCGTTTCTGGCTGAGCCGGCGGTTGCCGGTTGTAGCGGGCTGCGGGCGGTGTTTTGCAGTGGTGAGGAGCTGTCGGCGTCGTTGCGGGACCGGTTCCTCGACGTGCTGGGTGATGTGCCGCTGTTCAACTTGTACGGGCCGACGGAGGCGTCTGTGGACGTGACCGCGGCGCGCTGTGTCGTCGGCGATGGTGCGGTGGTGCCGATCGGTGGGCCGGTGGCCAATACCCGGGTGTATGTGCTGGACGCCGCGCTGTCTCCGGTGCCGGTGGGTGTTGAGGGTGAGTTGTATCTGGCGGGTGTGCAGTTGGCGCGCGGGTATGTCGGGCGTCCGGGGCTGACGGCGGAGCGGTTTGTGGCCTGTCCGTTTGTTGAGGGTGGGCGGATGTACCGCACGGGTGACCGGGTTCGCTGGAATGTCGATGGCGAGCTGGTGTTCGCGGGTCGTGCGGATGAGCAGGTGAAGATTCGTGGTTTCCGGATCGAGCCGGGTGAGGTCCAGGCCGTCCTGGCTGCTCACCCGGGCCTGGAGCAGGCCGTGGTGCTGGTCCGTGAGGACGTGCCGGGCGACAAGCGCCTGGTCGCGTACGTCGTGGCGGACGGCGACAGTGCAGAACTCGCTTCGTCCGTCCGTGAGTTCGTCGCTGAGCGGTTGCCGTCCTACATGGTGCCGTCGGCGGTGGTGCTGTTGGACGCGTTGCCGGTGACGGTGAACGGCAAGCTGGATCGCAAGGCTTTGCCTGCGCCGGAGTATGCGGTGGGTGTGGGTCGGGCGTTGGCGACGGTGCGGGAGGAGCTTCTGTGCGAGGCGTTCGCTGAGGTTCTCGGGTTGCCGGCGGTCGGTGTCGATGATGACTTCTTCGCGCTGGGTGGGCATTCGCTGTTGGCGGTGTTGCTGGTGGCGAATCTTCGTGCGCGGGGTGTTTCTGTCTCGGTGAAGGCTCTGTTCCAGACGCCGACGGTGGCCGGGTTGGCTGGCGTTGCCGGGCCGGTTCAGGTGGTGGTGCCGGCGAATCTGATTCCTGAGGACGCTATAGAGATCACGCCGGAGATGCTGCCGTTGGTGGAGTTGACCGAGGCTGAGCTCGGGTTGGTCGTGGCGAAGGTGTCTGGCGGTGCGGGGAATGTGGCGGATGTCTATCCGCTGGCCCCGCTTCAGGAGGGTCTGCTCTTTCACCATCTGATGGCGGATCAGGGTGCTGAGGCGGATGTGTACGTACTGCCGTCGGTGTTGGGATTTGATTCGCGGGAGCGGGTGGATGCGTTTCTGGGGGCTCTGCAGCGGGTGATCGACCGGCATGACATCTGCCGTACGGCGTTTGTGTGGGAGGGGTTGGCTGAGCCGGTGCAGGTGGTGTCGCGTCGGGTGGTGTTGCCGGTGCAGGAGGTTGTGCTGGATCCGCAGGGCCCTGACCCGGTGGAGCAGTTGCTGGCGATCGGCGGATCGTGGATGGATCTGACCCGGGCGCCTCTGATGACGGTCCACATTGCGGTGGAGCCTGGCGGTGGCCGCTGGCTGGCGCTGCTGCGAACCCATCACATGGTGCAGGATCACACTTCGTTGGATGTGTTGCTCGGGGAGGTGCGGGCGTTCATGTCCGGGCGTGCCGACACGTTGCCGGAGCCGTTGCCGTTCCGCGACTTTGTGGCGCAGGCCCGCCTCGGTACGCCGCGCGAGGAGCACGAGCGGTATTTCGCGGAGCTGCTCGGGGATGTCACCGAGACGACGGCGCCCTTTGGTGTGTTGGATTTGCATGGTGATGGCAGTGCCACCCATCAGGCGCGTCTCGTGGTGGACAATGAACTGTCTCTCCGGGTGCGTGAGTTGGCGCGGCGGCAGGGTGTGAGCGCGGCGACGGTGTTCCACCTGGCGTGGGCGCGGGTGCTGGCTGCGGTGAGCGGTCGTGAGGACGTGGTGTTCGGCACGGTGCTGTTCGGCCGGATGAACGCGGGTGCCGGTGCCGACCGGGTGCCGGGTCTGTTCCTCAACACGCTGCCGGTGCGGGTGCGGGTCGGCGCCTCCGTGGTGGGCGAGGCGCTGGCCGGGATGCGGAAGCAGTTGGCTGAGTTGCTGGTGCACGAACACGCGCCGCTGTCGCTGGCGCAGCAGGCGAGCGGGATGACGGGCGGCAGCCCGCTGTTCACCTCGATCTTCAACTACCGGCACAGCGAGGCAGCTGCACAGGATAGTGGCCCCGGCCTTGGCGTCAGGCTGATGCGCGCGAGCAACCACACCAACTACCCCCTGAGCGTGGCCGTCGACGACATGGGCAGTGGCTTCAGCCTGACCGTCGAAGCGGTGGCACCGGCCGATGCGGAGCGGATCTGCGCGCTGTTGCAGGCCGCCGTCACGAACCTGACTGCCGCTTTGGAGGAGGATCCGCAGGCACGGTTCGCGGCGGTGGGAGTACTTGACCCGGCTGAGCGTCGCAGGGTGCTGTCGGATTGGAACGACACTGTGATGTCTGGTGAGGCTGTGTCGGTGCCTCAGCGGTTTGCGGCTCAGGTGGCTGCGACGCCGCGGGCGGTTGCCGTGGTAGCTGACGGCGTGACGGTGTCCTATGCCGAACTGGACGCGCGAGCCAATCGGTTGGCGCACCATCTGCTCGCCCGGGGTGTGGGCGCGCAGTCGTTGGTGGGTGTGTGTTTGCCGCGTGGTCTGCAGGTGATCGAGGCGATTTTGGCGGTGTGGAAGGTGGGGGCGGCGTATCTGCCGTTGGATCCGGCCTATCCGGTGCAGCGGCTTGGGCAGCTGTTGGCTGACAGCGGGGCCGGGCATGTGCTGGGCGAGGCGGCGTTGGTCGGGGAGTTGGCGGCCCAGGGTGTGTGCACGATCGCCTTGGATGACCCGACGGTGCTGGCCGAGTTGATGGCAGCGCCCACCGTTTCGCCGGAGCTCGGCGTGCTGGGCGACCAGTTGGCCTATGTGATCTACACGTCCGGTTCGACGGGTGAGCCTAAGGGTGTGGCTGTGACGCATCGCGGGCTTGCGAACTATGTGGCCTGGGTGCCGGGGCAGGTCGGTTTCGGTGCGCCGGGTGGTAGGTATGCGCTGTTGCAGCCCACGGTGACGGATCTTGGTAACACTGTGGTGTTTGCGAGTCTGACGACCGGTGGTGAACTGCACGTTCTGCCCGAGGGCGCGGTGACCGATCCGTCGGCGGTGGCCCGGTATCTGGCGGAGAACCGGATCGACTTCGTGAAGGTGGTGCCTTCGCATTTGGCGGCGTTGGGTGCGGCGGCTGGTCTGGCTGCTCTGATGCCGGCGGGGGCGTTGGTGTTGGGTGGTGAGGCGGCGTCGTCGGCGCTGGTTGCCGGGCTGCTGGAAGTGGCCGGTGATCGTGGTGTGTTCAACCACTATGGGCCTACTGAGACGACGATCGGCGTGGTGGCCGGCCGGTTCGATCGGAAGTCGGTTGCCGCGGGTGTGGTGCCGCTTGGGGTGCCGGTGGCCA
>NZ_JAACYW010000162.1 GCF_015356825.1 Catenulispora rubra
GTATCGGTGCTGCACGCGCCGCTGGCACCGGACCCGGCCTCCGGACGACCACCGCGAGCACCGGTGTTCATGCCCCCGCCGCCGCTGGACCCGCCGGACCCCGCAGACCCGCCAGGACCGGCGAGCGGGGACCCGGGGAAGGCGCCTCTGCCGCCGGCGCCGGTCGGGTTGGTGGTGCCGGTGACGCGCGGCGGGTGTCTGAGCGGGACTGGGGCTGACGGCGGGTGCTGCTCAGGACGCGCGGCGGCAGGCGACAGCCGATGCTGTGGTTCGGCGGGCAAGTCAGGCAGCTGCGTCAAGCACGACGGCCTGGCCTTCACCGGCATGTCGACGCCGATGCTGGCCGGTGCCGCCTCGGCCGGGATGCTGCTGGTGGCCGGCGGGTTCGTCCTGGTCAGGCGGTCCGCACGACGCTGACACAACGAACACTGACAGAGGACCCCGACAGAGAACACCGACACAAAGAACACTGAGCCCGGCGTTTCGCACGCCGGGCTCTCGCTTTGCGCCGGATCCGGCAACCGCTTCGCTGCCCTGCGGCATCGCGCAGCACAGCTCAGGCTCGGCGCGCGCCAGCAAGCCTGCACCCGGCAGCATCGTCGCGTTCCGGCGCAGACTCGGCGCGCGCGAGCGGGCCCGCTGACCGCGTTGCGTGTTTGTCCTGTCGTGCCGCCTCAGCCCTCCAGCGCCGCCGTCAGATCCACCTCCACCAGCTGCCCTCCGTACCCCAGCGCCGCGACCCCCAGCAGCGTGCTGGCCGTTCGGAACGCGGGCCCGAGGGCCGAGGCGGTGAGCCGGTGCCAGGCCGCGGCCAGGACCGTGCTCTGGTCGCTGACCACGTAGATCACCGAGCGGACCACGTCGGCGGGGGTGGCGCCGGCGGCGGCCAGGATCGTGAGTGCGTTGGCCACCAGTTGGTCGATCTGGGCGTCCAGGTCGGGGCCGACCAGCTTCTCGTCGGCGTCGAGGGGGCACAGGCCGGCCAGGTGGGCGGTGCGGCCGGCGGGGCTGATGGTGACGTGGGCGTAGCCGGATGTGGGGTGCAGTCCGGGTGGGTTGATGAGGGTGAGGTTGTCGTCGTTCATGGTGGGCATTGTGGTTGCCAGGGGCGTCGAAGGCAGGTGATTATGTGACGGTCGCCGCATCGTCCGCTCGTTCCGACTCCCGCCCATTTGCCCGGACGCCACCTCCGGATAACCTCGGCGGTATGTCCCGCATCGCGCTCGTCACCGACTCCACGGCCTGCCTGTCCGCGGAGACGGCGTTCGATCTCGGCGTCACCGCGGTGCCGCTGGAGGTGATCGTGCGCGGCGCGCCGCACAGCGAGGCGGCTCCGGAGACCGGTGCGCTGCTGGTGGCGGCGTTGCGCTCGCACGAGACCGCCACGACTTCGCGGCCCTCGCCTGAGGACTTCGCCGCCGCGTACCGGGCCGCCGCCGTGCGGGGTGCCGAGGGCGTGGTCTCGCTGCACATCTCGGCCGAGCTGTCGGCGACGCTGGAGTCCGCCGAGCTGGCCGCGAAGGACTCGCCGATCCCGGTCCGGGTGCTGGACAGCCGCACCATCGGCATGGCGCTGGGCTTCGCGGTGCTGGCCGCCGCCGAGGCCGGCCGGGACGGCGAGCACGACCTGGACGCCGTCGCCGAGGTCGCCGCCAAGCGCTCGGCGACCGCCTCGGCCTTCTTCTACGTCGACACCCTGGAGTACCTGCGCCGCGGCGGCCGCATCGGCTCGGCCCGCGCCCTGCTCGGCTCCGCGCTGGCGATGAAGCCGTTGCTCCATATGGCTGACGGCCGCGTCGAGCCGCTGGAGAAGGTCCGCACGTCCGCCAAGGCCATCGCGCGCCTGGAGGAGATCGCCGTCGAGCGGGCCGGCGGCGACGGCAGTTCGGTCGAGATCGCCGTCCAGCACCTCGACGCCGCCGAGCGCGCCGACGCCCTGGCCGGCCGGCTGCGCGAGCGGCTGCCCGGGCTGACCGGCGTCACGGTGTGCGAGGTCGGCGCGGTCATCGGCGCGCATGTGGGGCCGGGGGTGCTGGGAGTCGTGGTCTCGCCGCGGTGAGGAGCCACAAGCCCTCAAGCCCCCGCCGGCACCCACGACCCGGCGCCCCCGACCGGCCGCCCCGTCGCCGCCAGGTGCCCGCGCAGCAGCGCCAACACCGGATGCGGGTTGTCACTCCGCCAGACCAACGAGTGCGGATACACCGGCGTCGGGTCCACCACCGGGATCCGCCGCAGGTCGTGGCCGTCGGGCCAGGCCAGGCGCGGCTTCTCCCCGACCAGCGAGGCGACGTCAACGGAGTCCGCGATGACGTCCATGAGATGGTCGCTGCCGAAGAACGGCCCTATGCCGTCGATGGAGAGCCCGAACTCCGCCGCCAGCTTCTTGTAGTAGACGGACCACTCGACGCCGTCCGGCACGATCCCCGGAATCCAGATCCGGTGCCCGGCCAGCTGCACGGGCGTCACCGTGCGCGCGCCGGCCAACGGATGCCGGGGGCCGACCAGCAGGTCCAGCCGGTCGTCGAAGACGCGGGCGGACTCCACGCCGGGCGGCAGGGCGTACACGTCCGCGACGTACCGGAACGTCGCGTCGATCTCCCCGCTGCGCACCGCGTCCAGCGCCTGGCCGATGTCGACCAGCGTGACGACGTCGAGCTCGACCTCCGGCCGCGCCTCGTGGAAACCGCGCAGCAGCGCCGACATCCCGCTGCGCTTGGCGAGGACGTCCACCCGCAGCGCGCGCCGCTCCGGCCGCACCGAGGCGAGCGCCTTCGCCTCGGCCTGCATCAGGGCTCTGGCATGCGGCAGGAACGCCTGGCCGTCGATGGTGAGCTGGGCGCCGCGCGCCGACCGGGTGAACAGGCGGACCGCGAGTTCCTTCTCCAGCGCGGCGATCCGCTTGGACACCGCCTGCTGGGTGACGGCGAGCTCGGTCGCGGCGTCCTGGAAGCGTCCGGTCTGGGCGGCCATGAGAAAGGTGCGCACGGCTTCGAGGTCCATGGCGGGTCAGCCTAGTCACACAACCAAGGGTTGTGTTCAGCGGTCCTCTTAGTTGTTTGACCTGGGTTTCTCGCGGCCGATTGGATGCCGGGAGTCAGCGGTAGGTTGTGGATTCCCGGGAGCGTGCGGGCATGGCGGACGGATCGAAACCGAAGGTGCGACGGAACCTGGGGCGTCAGTTCAACTGGCTCTGGTCGGCGTACGCGGTCAGCACACTGGGGACCTGGTTGGCGTTCAACGCCTTCTCGTTGATCCTCATCAGGGTGCTGCATTCCGGGCCCGCGGAGGTCGCTGCACTATCGGCGGCGGGGACGGCGGCCGGGGCGCTGGTCGCGCTGCCGCTCGGGCCGTGGGTGGAGTTTCGGCGGAAGCGGCCGGTGATGATCGGCATGGACCTGGTGCGCTTCTTCACGCTGCTGACGATCCCGCTCGCGTACGCCTTCGGGGTGCTGACGTTCGCGCAGTTGCTCGTAGTGTCGATCGTGACCGGGGCTGCGGACCTGACGTTCACCGCGGCCGGCGGCGCGCATCTGCGGACGCTGGTCGCGCGGAACGATTTGCTGGTCGCCAACGGCCGGTTCGAGTCCACGCAGTGGACGGCGACAGTCCTCGGGATGCCGCTGGGCGGGGCGGCGATCGCGCTGTTCGGGCCGGTGGTGACGGTGGTCGCGGACGCGGTGAGCTATCTGCTTTCGGCGCTCGGGATCCGCGCGATCGGGGGCGGGGAGGCCGATCCGCCGAAGCGGGACGGCGCCGCCGGGCTGCGCGTTCGCGACCTCGTCGAGGGCTGGCGCCACATCCTGAGGAGCCCGGCGCTGCGGCCGCTGTACTTCAACAGCGCCGCTGTCAATGCCCTGATCATGGCACAGTCGCCGCTGCTCGCGGTGCTGATGCTGGGGCGGCTCGGGTTCTCGCCGTTCGAGTTCGGGCTGGCGTTCGCGATCCCCTGCCTCGGCGGACTGCTGGGCTCGCGCCTGAGCCCGCAGCTGGTCGCGCGCTACGGCCGACCGGCGGTGCTGCGCACGGCCGGCGCGGTGCGGGCGCTGTGGCCGGTCGGGCTGGCGTTCGTCGGGTCGGGGACGTGGGGGCTGCTGCTGGTAATCGCGATGGAGGCGGGAGTGATCACCACATCGGGGGTGTACAACCCGGTGCTGGCCACGCATCGGTTGGAGAATGCCGGGAGCGCGAATGTCACGCGGGTGCTGTCCGCGTGGTCGATTACGAACAAGATCAGTATCGCGACGGCCACCGCGCTGTGGGGAGTACTTGCGGCGGCGACCAGCCCGCGATTCGGGCTCGGCCTGGCGGGAGCACTGCTGTTGGCAACGCCGCTACTGCTGCCGCGCGGTTCGCGGACTGGAGTGCTTGGGGCCGCGGCTGTCGCCGATTCTGCGAGCTGACCAACCAATCGCCCCGAGCGCCGCAAAAGACAAGGCCCGGTGCCGACCGCCGAAGCGATCAGCACCGGGCCGCCAAGCCGCTAGCCAAAAACCCTACGCAGGCACCACATTCACCAGCTTCGGCGCCCGCACGATAACCGTCCGCACCCCGCGCCCCTCCAGCGCGCGCTGCACGCCTTCCGAGGCCAGCGCCAGGTCGCGCAGCGCGTCCTGGTCGATGCCCGGGGGCACCTCCAGACGGTCCTTCACCTTGCCGGCGACCTGCACCACGCACGTCACCGTCTCGTCGACCAGGTACGCCGGGTCCGCGACCGGGTACACCGCGCGCGCCACCGAGCCGTCGTGGCCCAGGCGGGACCACAGTTCCTCGGCGATGTGCGGGGCGAAGGGGGCCGTCAGCACCACCAGGGCCTCGGCCGCCGGGCGCGGGACCTCGGACAGGCGCGTCAGGTGGTTGTTCAGCTCGATCAGTTTGCTGATCGCGGTGTTGAAGCGCATGCCCTCCATGTCGGCGCGGGCGCCGTCGATGGTCTTGTGCATCGCGCGCAGCATCGCCTCGTCGGGCTCGGCGTCGACGACCGTGACCTCGCCGGTCTCCTCGTCGATGACGTTGCGCCACAGCCGCTGCAGGAAGCGGAAGCTGCCGATCGAGGCGCGGGTGTCCCAGGGCTTCGACATGTCCAGCGGGCCCATCGACATCTCGTAGATGCGCAGGGTGTCGGCGCTGTACTCGTCGATCATGTCGTCCGGGGAGATGACGTTCTTCAGCGACTTGCCGATCTTGCCGAAGTGCTGGGTGACCTGCTCGCCCTGGTAGAAGAACGCGCCCTCGCGCTCCTCGACCTCGTCGGCCGGGACGTAGATCTCGCGGGCGTCGGTGTACGACGCGCCCTGGATCATGCCCTGGTTGTACAGCTTGCGGAACGGCTCGGCGCTGGTCACCTGGCCCAGGTCGAACAGCACCTTGTGCCAGAAGCGCGCGTACAGCAGGTGCAGCACCGCGTGCTCGGCACCGCCGACGTACAGGTCCACGCCGCCGGTGTCCTCGTCGTCCTGCGGCCCCATCCAGTACTTCTCGGCCGCGGCGTCGACGAAGCGGGTGTCGTCGGTCGGCGACAGGTAGCGCAGGTAGTACCAGCACGACCCGGCCCACTGCGGCATGGTGTTGGTCTCACGGTGGTACTGCCGCGGGCCGTCGCCCAGGTCCAGGGTGACGTTCACCCACTCGGCGGCGCGCGCCAGCGGCGGCTCCGGGGCGCTGGTGACGTCGCCGGCCTCGAAGGTCTTCGGCGAGAAGTCCTCCACCTCCGGCAGCTCCAGCGGCAGCATCGACTCCGGCAGCGCGCGGGCGATCCCGGCCTCCGGGCCGTCGGCCGCGTAGACGATCGGGAACGGCTCACCCCAGTACCGCTGCCGCGAGAACAGCCAGTCGCGCAGCCGGTAGGTGACGGTGCCCTCGCCGATGCCCTTGCCCTGCAGCCACTCGGTGATCGCCCGGATCGCCGCCGGGACCGGCAGCCCCTCCAGCGACACCTCGTCGTTGGCGGAGTTCGTGATCTGCGCACTCTTGGAGTCGTAGGACTCGGTCCAGTCCGCGACGTCCTCCGGCCAGTCCGCCGGCGGCGCCACCACGATCCGCATCGGCAGGTCGAAGGCCCGCGCGAACTCGAAGTCGCGCTGGTCGTGCGCGGGCACCGCCATGATGGCGCCGGTGCCGTAGCCCATCAGCACGTAGTCGGCGATGAACACCGGCACGCCCTCGCCGTCGACCGGGTTCACCGCGAACGTGCCGGTGAACACGCCGGTCTTCTGCCGGCCCTCGGTCTGCCGCTCGACCTCGGTCTTGGCCGCGGCGGCGGCGCGGTAGGCGGCGACCGCCTCGGCCGGGGTGGCGTGCCCGCCGGTCCACTTCTCGCGGGTGCCGGCCGGCCACTCCTTGGCGACGAAGGAGTCCACCAGCTCGTGCTCCGGAGCCAGCACCATGTACGTGGCGCCGAACAGCGTGTCGGGGCGGGTCGTGAAGATCTCGATGGTCTTCTGGGAGCCGTCGACGGCGGTCACGCCGAAGTGCACGCGCGCGCCCTCGGAGCGTCCGATCCAGTTCCGCTGCTGCAGCTTGATCGGCTCCGGCCAGTCCAGCCGGTCCAGGTCGGCCAGCAGCCGGTCGCCGTACTTGGTGATGCGCATCATCCACTGGCGCAGGTTGCGCTTGAACACCGGGAAGTTGCCGCGCTCGGAGCGGCCGTCCGCGGTGACCTCCTCGTTGGACAGCACGGTGCCCAGGCCCGGGCACCAGTTCACCGGCGCCTCGGCGATGTAGGCCAGGCGGTGGGAGTCGATGATCGTCGCCTGCTCCTGCGCGGACAGCGCGCTCCACGCGCGGCCGTCGGGGGTGCGGCGGGCGCCGTCGGCGAACTGCGAGATCAGCAGGCTGATCGGCCGGGCCTTGTCGGCCTGGTCGTCGTACCAGGAGTTGAAGATCTGCAGGAAGATCCACTGCGTCCACTTGTAGAAGGACACGTCGATGGTCGACACCCCGCGCCGGGTGTCGTGGCCGAAGCCGATGCGGCGGATCTGCTCCTTGTACCGGGCGATGTTGCGCTCGGTGCTGATCCGCGGGTGGATGCCGTGCTCGACCGCGTACTGCTCGGCGGCCAGGCCGAAGGCGTCGAAGCCGATCGTGTGCAGCACCTTGTGGCCGGTCATCATCTTGTACCGGCCCAGCACGTCGGTGGCGATGTAGCCCAGCGGGTGGCCGACGTGCAGGCCGGCGCCGGAGGGGTACGGGAACATGTCCAGGATGTAGGCTTTGGGCTCCGCGGTGTCGGCCGGGTGGTCCGGCACCTCGAAGGTGTGGTGCCCGGCCCAGTACTCCTGCCACTTCGGCTCGATGTCGGCCGCCACCGAGGCCGTGTACCGGAACTTCGGGTCGTCGCTAGCAGGCTTGGGCTGTGTGTCGGTCTGCTCGCTCATTGTCGTCTCAGTCCTCGGGATACGTCTGGTCAGAATCATTAAGGTCTGTGCTGGAAATGAAAAAGCCCCTCGCGCATGGAGGGGGGCCGCGCTGACCGGAGCGTCGAACGGCTCCGTCCTGTTTCAGCGCGGCGACATAAGAAGCAGCGTCACAGCCCGCATACCCCAAGGGTACCAGCGACGTCCCCGGGATATCCGCCCTACCTGCGGACCAGGCCCAGGACCAGCAGGATCTGCGCCAGGTGGTACGTGACGATGATGGGGACGTCCAGCTCCCAGTCCTTGCGCACGAAACGCGTCCAGCCGATCATCGCGTCGGAGACGGCGAACAGCAGCGCACCCGGGATGACGCGCAGGTCACCGGTCCACCAGGCCCCGACCACCAGCAACGAGATGACGGTGACGTAGGCGAAGACCGGCACGGCCAGGGCCGCGTCTTCCTCGGCCGCCGCGCTCCGGACCCGCAGGCCGACGGTCGCGAACAGAGCGCCGGCCAGGACCAGGCCGGTGAGCACGAAGGAGATCGCGTAGCCGCCGTGCGCGTGCAGGCGGACGAAGGCCGCGATGTACGCGACGTGCGCGAGCAGGAAGGCGCCCAGGCCGACCACGAAGTTCCGGTCGGCCGACGCGGAGTCCTCGGGCAGCATCAGGAAGACGTCCCCGACCAGGCTCAGGACCAGGGCCGCGACCATGGTCACCACGAGGTACGCCGGGGCGTGCTGCGCATGAGCGATGGCCAGGGCCGCGGCGATCAGAACGACCATGGTCAGCGGCTTGGCGACGTACTCCGCACGGCGCGCCCCCACCGACGCCGGGTCCATGGCGCGCCGCGACACGGCGGTCCAGTCGGCGAGGGCGACCACGAGGGTCAGCAGCGTCAGCGTCAGGGGCACAGCGGAAAGCTACTACTCGGTAGCTTCGATGTCAGCAGCCCTCGTCGCGAAAGCCCTCCTTGTATATATGTACGACGCTCAAATGTTCAGTCTCCGTGCGGCTTCTCCAGCTCCGGAGCCGCTGCGGGAGCCGGGGGCACCTCCGCCTCGGCAGCCGCAGGAGCGACCGGGGTGGCCTGGGCTGCCAGAGCCACCGGAACCGCCGGAACCGCCGCCAGCTCCGGCTCCCGCCGCAGCCGCAGGAACCGCGGCGTCGGGAACGCCAGGAACCCCTCGGCCCGCCCCGCCGCGATCGCGATCCGCGCCAGGTCCCGGGCCTTCGGGAAGCACAGGTACCGCGGCTCCCAAACCGGCCGGTACTTCATGTTCGCCCGGTACAGCGACTCCAGCTGCCACCAGCGCGAGAACACCGACAGCACGACCCGCGCCAGCCGCAGGAACGGCCCGGCGCCGATCCGGCCGGCCCGCTCGAAGATGCTGCGGAACATCGCGAAGTTCAGCGAGACCCGCTCCACCTTGTGGTCCGGGCCGGCCTTGATCAGGTCGATCACCATGAACTCGACCAGGCCGTTCTCGGTCCCGCGCTCGCGGCGCATCAGGTCCAGCGACAGTCCCTTCGTCCCCCACGGCACGAAGGACAGCAGCGCGCGCAGCGTCCCCTCGCCGTCCAGGCACTCGACCATCACGCACTGGCCGTCGGCCGGGTCGCCGAGCCGGCCCAGCGCCATCGAGAAGCCGCGCTCGACGCTGCCGTCGCGCCAATCGTCCGCCCTGCGCACCAGGCGAGCCATCTCGTCGGCCGGGATCTCGGCGTGCCGGCGGATGCGGGTGCGGTAGCCGGCGCGCTCGACCCGGTTGTACGCCTGCCGGACCACGCGCATCGCGCGGCCCTCCAGGGTGAACTCGTCGACCTCGACCACCGCCTCGTCGCCGAGTTCGACGGCGTCCAGGCCGAACCGGGTCAGGACCTTGCCACCCTCCTCCGAGGCGCCCATGACGGCCGGCACCCAGGCGTGCTGCCGGGCCTCGGCCAGCCAGGCCTCGATCGCGCCCGGCCAGGCCTCGACGTCCCCGATCGGGTCGCCGGAGGCCAGCGACACCCCGCCGACCGGCCGGTAGGCGATCGCCGCCTTGCCGGTCGGGGACCACATCACCGCCTTGTCCCGGCGCAGGTTGAAATAGCCCAGAGAGTCCTGGTCGCCGAACTTGTCCAGCAGGGTGCGCAGCCGGTCGTCGTCCTCGGGCAGGTGCCGGTAGGTACCACGGCGCGGCTGGAACAGCGCCCAGGCCACCGCCAGGATCATCAGGGAGCCGATCAGGTTGACCGTGACGTCGACCCAGTGCGGCACCTCGACGGCGGTGTCGTACCACCAGATGCCGGTGCCGGCCATGCCCGCTTTCAGCGTATAGAGCGCCTGGTCGCCGAGGTCGGTGGAGGGGTTGGCGTCGTTCCAGGCGACCAGCGTGACGCCGAGCACCGTCGAGAGCGCCAGCGACACGCCGAGCACGACCAGCGCCAGCCGGAAGTTGGCGGCGTCGAAGACGGCGTAGAACTGCTTGCGGGACCAGACCACCAGTCCGATGAACAGCGCCTGGACCACGAAGGCGACGATCAGCGGCGCCAGCGGCTGCAGGTCCGAGGAGGTGACGTCGTAGAGCAGAGCGCTGATCGCCAGCCAGCCCAGCGGCCCGACGAACAGGCCCAGCACCATCAGCAGCCACCAGGCGATCCGCTTGCGGCGGCGCACGGCCGCACCGAGCATCAGAATCAGCACGCCGAAGCCGATCGAGGGCACGCCGAGCAGGAACCCCAGGCTGAACAGGATGTAGTCCGGCAGCCGGTCGATGCGCTCGTTGGTCCGCGGCGAGAGCGCGGACAGGATCGAGGCCAGCGCCACGATCCGGCAGTACCAGACCAGCAGCATCGGGATCCGGGCGCGGAAACGCTGCACGCGGCTCGTCGTCGCGGTCTCCGTCATCCGAACCCTTACCTCCGGCTGTGTATGGTTTCGAAGCTGATAGCCGTCCAATCTACTCAACGTCCGGGTTCATCCTGGAGTGCCGTGGGCGACGCGCACGGGGACGCGCCATTGCCGGAGCGGCGCTGGAATTTACTGGTACTCTCCGGGTCACCGCGGGTGGGGCGGTAGTAGAGCGATCACTGGCGGACGGACGTTGGGGGCTTACCCGATGGAGCAACAACCCGGACGGCGGCAGCCTGGACGCGGCCGCGCTGGGAACCAGTCGTCGCGCCCACCCGAGGACTTCGTCGAGGACGACCCGACGATGGTGCGCCCGTTCGTGCGGGCTTCCTCCGGCGGACGGCCCCGGCAGGGCGCACCGGGCGGCGGACAAGGACAAGGGCGGCAGAACAGCCGGCAGCAGCAACCGAACGCGCGGCAGCAGCCGAACGGCCGCGGCCGGCAGAACGGGCCGGGCCCCGGGCCCGGGCCCGACGGCTCGCGTCCGGGGGGCCAGGGCGTCCCCGGCCCGCGCCCGCCGCGCGACGCCGACCCGCACCAGGTCCCCGGGCTGCTCTCGACGCCGATGCCGCCGCCGCGCGCGGTGGCCCGGAACGCCCCGCCGCAGAATCCGGCCCCGTATCCGGAGCCGGACGTGCCGATGAGCGACCTGACCACGACGATGCCGATCCTGGCCGTGCCGGCCGACGACGGCTACGACGAGCACGGCGGCCACCCGGATCACTATCCGGACCACCACCCGGACCACTACCCGGACCACGAGAACGCGGCGCCCGGCGAGCACGGGCACTTCCACGACGACACCGACTGGGGCCGGCACCGCGGCGGGAACCGGCCGCCGCGCGCGCTGAAGATCGGCGCGCTCCTGGCCGGCGTGGCGGTGGTCGGGGTGGCGGCGTACAGCGTGCTCGGCGGCGGATCGGGGCAGCCGTCGGCGGGCCCTGCAGCAGCCGGGTCCAGCACCGCGAACGGCGCGGCCGGCGCCGCCCCGGGGACGCCGTCGGACAGCGCCACGTCCGCGCCCGGCACGCCGTCGCCGACCGGATCGCCGACCGACTCCGGCTCGGCGTCGACGAGCGGGAGCACGCCCTCGACGTCGCACAGCTCGAAGACGCCGTCGAAGACGCCGAGTTCGTCGCACCCTTCCACGCCGAGCAGCTCGCAGATGACGTCGCGGCCGAGCAGCGCGCCGTCGACACCGCCCAGCACCACCGTCCCGGCACCGCCGCCGGCGACGAGCTCCGCCTCGCCGGCGTTCACGGTCCTCGGCCCCGGATCCAGCGGCCCGGCGGTCTCGCAACTTCAACAGAACCTCAAGAAGTCCGGCGACTGGTGGCTCAAGGTCACCGGGACGTGGAACGGCGACACGACGTCCGCGGTCCAGAACTTCCAGGACGCCAACCCAGGTACGAGCCCGCCCGACGCCTACGGAACCTACGGAGCGGCGACCGACAAGGCATTGCAATCCGCCGTAGGCAACTGAGCGTGAGCGGACAGGCATGGGCCGGTACCGGCCTATAGCCTGATTCACACCCCCCGACGAACATCAGAGTGATAGCGTCGGTGATCGCCCAGAGTCGCGCCACACCACGAAGGACGTTACGGAGGCAGAGATGTCCGCACCGCAGCAGCCTTTGGAGCCCGACTTACCCCGGATACCGGTGCGGTCACAGCGCGAAGCGGACTTGTTCCGCCGCGACCCCGAGACCCGCACCGATCCCCGCGAGAGCGCACCGAAGCCGGCGCCGGCGCCACCCGGATCCGGCCCGCGAACGGAGGAGTTCAGCGTGGCGGAGACGAACGGCGGCCGTCGCCCGGCCCCCAGACAAAAACGCTCGATGCTCGACCAGGACTGGAACGCCGGGAACGCCGGGAACGCCGGGAACGCCGGGAACGCCGGGAACGCCGGGAACGCCGGGAACGCCGGGAACGCCGGGAACGCCGGCGACGCGCCGCGCACCGACGCGAACCTGCCGATGACGCAGCGCCGGGTGCCGGACCCCTCGTGGGTTCCGGGGGCGGGGCAGCCGGGGGCCGGACAGCCGGGGGCGCAGGCCGGTTTCGGCCAGCAGGGTGCGCCGCGCGGTGGTCAGGGCGGTCAGGCTGGTCGCAGGCAGCAGCCGGGAACGCCGCAGGGTGGGGCAAGGCAGCAGCCTTCGTTCCAGCCGCGACCGGCGGCACCCGGCCCGCAGCACCCTTCCTTCCAGGCGTTCCAGCCTCGGTCGAACGTGCCGCCTGGGCAGCATCCTTCATTCCAGTCGCGCCCGGATGCACCGCAGCCCGCCGCGCCGACCGGCCAGCACCCTTCGTTCCAGCCCCGGCCCAGCACGCCGCAGCCCGCTGCGCCGACCGGCCAGCACCCGTCGTTCCAGCCGCGACCGAGTACCCCGCCGCAGCAGCATCCTTCCTTCCAGCCGCGCCCGGCAGCTCCCGGCGCGCAGCATCCGTCGTTCCAGCCCCGCCCCGCGGGTCCCGGCGCGCAGCACCCTTCGTTCCAGCCGCGCCCGAGCGCCCCGCAGCCTCCGGCACCCGGCGGCCAGGGTGCCCTGCCCCAGCGGCAGTCGGTGGCGCCGGCCGCTCAGCGTGCCGAGGGCCTCACCCGCGACCTGCGGACTCCGGCGCCCGCGCGCCGTGCCGAGGCCGAGTGGTTCCGGCCGACCGGCGAGGGTCGAATACCCGGCGCCGACGGCCGCGCGCCCGAGAGCCGTGGCGAGGTCACGCGCCTGTCCGACCACGCCATCGGGCGTGATCTGGTTCGGCGGCCGGTCAACGAGACCGCGTTGCTGCCCTCCACCGGCGGCCCCGGTTTCGGTGGTTCCGGGTTCGGCGGCGACGGTGGCGATGACGGCGGCGACGGCCTGCCCCCCTTCGACCGCGGCAACTCCGGCGGCCGGCACCGGGGCCCGCGGCGTCCCGCGTTCCGGGCCGCCGTGCCGATCGCTGCGGTGCTCGCGGCCAGCGGCGGGGCGCTCGGGCTGGTGCACGCCGTCAGCTCCGGGGCGCCCGGGTCCAGCGTGGACATGGCGTCGGGGAACAACGGCTCGGCCGTCACCACCGACCTGAGCAACGCGCCCTCCGGCGACGGCTCGACCCCCGGCGCCTCCGGGGCCAGCTCGGATCCGGCGACCTCGCCGCTGGACGCGACCGCGTCCGGCTCCGGCGCGCCGACCGCGCCGAACCCCGGTCAGCCGATCACCACCGCGCCCGGCGGCCACACCGCGCCGCCGAGCACGTCGACCAAGGCGACCTCGACGCCGTCGGTGCCGAGCTCCCCCGGCGGTTCCGGGCCCGGGCTGCCGTCGAACGGCCCGGTCCAGACCTCGAACCCGCCGCCGAGCACGCCGGGCGCGCCGAGCACCCCGGTGAGCACGACGCCCACCACGCCGGGCGCCCCGACCACCACGCCGACGTCGCCGGTCACCACGCCGACGCCGCCGACCCCGACGCTGCCCCAGACCCCGTCGGGCCCGACGACGCCGACCACGCCGACGACGAGCCCGACCGGCCCGACGCCGACCGGTCCGACGACCACGCCGACCCCCACCCCGACGCCGACCCCGAGCGCGTCGAGCAGCACCCCGCAGATCTCCCCCAGCGCGGGCACGCTGCAGGCCGGCGACACCGGTCCGGACGTCTCGACCCTGCAGACGCTCCTGGACCGCCTGGGCACCCCGACGTGGGTCCCGGTGACCGGGGTCTACGACACCCGCACCACCGAGGCCGTCGCCTACGTCCAGAACCTGCTCAACATCACGGCGGACCCGCGCGGCGTGTGCGGCCCGACCACGGCCGTGGCGATCAACACGCTGGCAGCACACTGAGACTCATCGGAACACACTGACAAACCGCCGAAAGGTCGCGCCGGGACCGGGAAACCCCCGGCGCGGCCTTCGAAAGCAGTCCAGGGCGCTCAAGTCCGCGAGCCATCGGCCGATGACAAAACCATGATCCTCACCGGCAAGTCCTGCCTCGTCACCGGCGCCGCGAGCGGCATCGGACGCGCCACCGCGCTCAAGTTCGCCCGCGAGGGCGCACGCCTGGTCGCATCCGACATCGACGCCGCAGGGCTGGAATCCCTGGCGTCCGACCTCGCGGCCGAGGGCCTGACCGCGGTCGCGGTGACCGGCGACGTCACCCGCGACGCCGACGTGCGCGCCATGGTCGGGGCCGCGCTGGACTCGTACGGCCGCCTCGACGTCGCCGTGGCCAACGCCGGCATCATCCCGCTGTCGGACGTCCTGGAGACCTCCGAGCAGGACTGGGACGCGGTCATGGCGGTGGACGGCAAGGGCATGTTCCTCACCTGCAAGCACGCCATCGCCGCGATGCTCGACGGTGGTGACGGTGGTGACGGTCGCGGCGGCCGCAGCAACGGTAACGAGGGCAGCAGCAACGGCAGGCCCGGCACCGGCAACGCCCGCGGCGCGATCGTCTGCGTCTCCTCCATCTCCGGCATGGCCGGCCAGCCCCGGCAGGCGGCCTACGGACCGGCGAAGTTCGTCGCCACCGGCCTGACCAAGCACCTCGCCGTCGAGTGGGCCGCACACGGCATCCGCGTCAACGCCGTCGCCCCCGGCACCATCCGCACCGAGCGCGTCCTCGCGCTGCGCGACGAGCCCGGCGGCCCGGAGTACCTCGAAACGGTCTCCGCCCTGCACCCGATGGGCCGCCTCGGCGAGCCCTCGGAGGTCGCCGACGTCATCGCCTTCCTGGCCTCGGACGCCGCATCGTTCGTCACCGGCGTCGTGCTGCCCGTCGACGGCGGCTACCTCGCGCAGTAGCGCATCAGACTCCGGCGAATCAGACCTCAGCGATCCGGACCGTAGAGCTGGTAATACCGTTCCACCAGCCCGCTCTCGGCGATCGACGCGTCGGTCCACGCCGCGTCGTACCCGGCCGCGAACTCATGCTCCGGCCGGGCCAGCGCGCACGCGCCCCACACCGCCGCCGCCATCGTCAAGTCCGACTGCCGCGCCGGCACCCGGTCGCCGCGCGAGAGGTTCACCGGCAGCCCGTCGGCGAGGACCGTGACCGACCCGTTCGGCAGCACGTACCGCACCCCCACCCGCGGCACCTCCTCGATCCGCTCGGCACGCTCGGTCAGGCCCGGCAGGTCGATCTCGGAGGCCCGCCCCGACACGCTCGCCACGAAGCAGTCCCCGGGCAGAAAGTCCAGATCCTCGCCGCCGAGCCCGGTTCGGCCGGTCGAGGACACGATCAGCGTCGGCCGGTGGCCGTCCAGCAGCGCCGACAGATCTGGCGCCGTGAGGTACCCGGCCTCGTGCGCAGCGACGAGCCGCCGCCACTCGGTGTCATATACGGCGACCCGCATCCGCTGCGTCCGCAGCACCGCCGCCACTTTTTCCCCGACGATGCCATACCCGATGACCAGCGCCTGCGCACCGTCGAAGCCCTTGTCCGGAATCAGTTCGCGAATAGAGCGCACCACGGTCTCGGCGATCCAATGCGCCTCGATCCCGCGCTTCACAGTGCTCTCCGCGACGCTGAAGACCGGCACAGGCACCGCGACTTCGAGCTCTTCGATACCCGCCGACGACTGCTCGACCAGCCCCCGAAAACTCGACACCAGCTCCGGCGCGTGCCGCATCACCGTCGGCAGCACCTGCCCGCCGTCGTCGACCACCACGCTCGGCTCGCAGACCCGCGCCGCGTGCAGCCGCAGCCCGGTCTCGGCCTCCGACACCGGCAGCACCGCGATCCCGAGCCCGGCCAGGTGCGCCTCAACCCGCGACCGCAGCTTGTGCGGGTACTCCTTGTTCAGCACCGTCATCGCCTCCGGTCGCGCCCCGAGCGCGATCAGCGTCTGTGCCTGCACCACGAGGTCCGACAGCAGGTGCCCGACCAGCACCACCCCGCACTCCCCGAGCGGCTTGTCCGTCATCCGCTCCGCCAGCCCGGCCAGCAACGGCAGCTGCTCGGCGAACGCGTCGGTCTCGAACTCGGTGAACGGCACGCCCTCCAGACACCCCAGCGCCCTCGCCGCGTCCGCCTCACCGATCTCCGCACGGCCCAGCAGCGTCGCGGACAACACCAGCTGCGCGTTCCCCCGGTCCCGCGGCCGGCAGGCCGGCGCCATCGCGATCAGCATGCTGCCGTCCCCGCCGACGCCGAGCGGGACCAGCCACGCGCCCGGCCCGAGCCGGTGCCGCCGCGCCGCGGCCGGGAACGCCGCCTCGATCCGGTCCAGCACCTCGGCCAGCACCAGCCGACCCTGCTCGGCGGTGCCCTGGAGCTCGGTGATCGCGGTCGCGGGACCCCGGTGGTGCGTGTCCTTCACAGCCCACGTATACCAGATTGCTGAGGAATGACCGTTTCACGACGCGCTCGACCGCGACTAGTCATGCATACGCCCACCCGTCTCCCACCACCACCCGTCATGGAGTCGCTGCGCTCCACAAGCACACTGAGACGCACGGATGACTCGCTGACACCCCGCGCACAACCCCCGTCCACCTGTGCGTCGCGTCACACGCGAGCCCGACACGACACCCCCGACATGGCCGATGATTCCTGCTTGTCCAGGACTGTGCGCGGACATGGACACGGCCGTCCCATTCCGTGAGCGAGAATGAGGAGATGACCACCGGCACCGCTGACGACCTGACCCCCGCCCAACGGGCGGCCGCGGTCCGGCGTCTGGAGAAGTCGATCGGCTCACTGGCCGGAGTGGCGATCCAGCGGATGGAGGAGCGGCTGGCCTGGTACCGGGCCATGCCCCCGGACAACCGCTCCTGGATCGGCCTGGTCGTGCAGGCCGGTATCGCGGCCTTCGTGGAGTGGTTCCGCAACCCGCAGGACCGCACCGCGATCAGCGCGGACGTCTTCGGCACCGCCCCGCGCGAGCTGACCCGCTCGGTGACCCTGCGCCAGACCGTCGAACTCGTCCGCACGACCATAGAAGTGGTCGAGGAGGGCATCGGCCAGATCGCACAGGGCCCGGCCGAGCAGGCCGCCCTGCGCGAGGGCATGCTGCGCTACTCCCGCGAGATCGCCTTCGCCGCCGCGCAGGTCTACGCGCAGGCCGCGGAACTGCGCGGAGCGTGGGACGCGCGGCTGGAGGCGCTGGTCGTCGACGAGCTGATGCGCGGCGACGTGCTGGACGACACCGTCCGCTCCCGTGCCGCAGCCCTGGGCTGGGACAGCGCATCGGGCCTGGTGGTCGTGGTCGGCACCACCCCGGAGCCGCTCGGCGGCCGGGAGAACGTCCGGCAGCACACCGCCCTGGTCGCCGACGCCGTGCACCGCGCCGCGCGCCGGGCCCGGCTGACCGTGCTCACCGGCGTGCAGTCGGACCGGCTGGTGGTGATCATCGGCGGCGCCGACGATCCGCTGACCGCGACCCGCGCGCTGGCCAACGAGTTCGGGCCGGGGCCGCTGGTGATCGGTCCGGTTGTCGAAGACCTCCTGTCTGCGGGCATTTCCGCCCAAGCCGCCCTGTCCGCGGTGCGGGCGGCGGGCGCCTGGCCCGACGCGCCGCGTCCGGTGCTGGCCGCCGAACTCCTTCCGGAACGCGCCCTGGCCGGCGACGAGGCCGCGAAGGCTCAACTGGTGGCTGAGGTCTATCGGCCGCTGGAGTCCGCGGGCGCGGCGTTGCTCGAAACCGTTTCGGTGTATCTAGAACAAGCCGCGTCGCTGGAAAGCGCCGCCCGAATGCTGTTCGTACACCCCAACACCGTGCGCTACCGGCTCAAAAGGGTGAGCGAACTCACAGGCCTCAATCCCGCGCAACCGCGCGCCGCGTTCACCCTCCATATGGCGCTGGCCTTGGGAAGGTTGGCTGGACCGTCGAACGCTTTGTAGGAACCCTCCAAGATCCAGACCATGATCTTCGTCCGCCCCGCTAAAGGCAATCCGGCGGTTGACGAACGAGAGTGAATCACGTGCTAGTACTCGTCGCGCCGGGCCAGGGTGCCCAGTCCCCCGGATTCCTCACCCCTTGGCTGGAGGTTCCAGGTTTCGCCGACCGGCTGACCTGGTGGTCGGCCGTGGCCGGGCTGGATCTCGTGCACTACGGGACCGAGGCCGACGCCGAGGCCATCAAGGACACCGCGATCGCGCAGCCGCTGCTGGTCGCCTCCGGCATCGCCTCGGCGCTGGCGCTGTTCCCGCACCCGGCCGACGCCTTCAAGATGATCGGCGCGGCCGGCGGCCACTCCGTCGGTGAAATCGCCGCAGCCGCCGGCACCGGCGTGATCACCGCCGAGGCCGCCATGGTGTTCGTCCGCGAGCGCGGCCGGCTGATGGCGCAGGCCGCCGCGGTCACCCCGACCGGCATGACCGCCGTGCTCGGCGGCGACCGCGAGGTGGTGCTGGCCAAGATCGCCGAGCACAACCTGATCCCGGCGAACACCAACGGGGCCGGCCAGATCGTGGCCGCCGGCACGCTGGAGGACCTGGCACGGTTCGGGGACGACGGCCCGGACGGGGCCCGGCTGCGTCCGCTGAGCGTGGCCGGCGCCTTCCACACCCAGCACATGGGCTCGGCCGTGGAGCAACTCTCCCGGCTGGCCAAGGGCATCACCACGCGCGACCCGCGCACCCGGCTGGTGTCCAACGCCGACGGCGCGGTCGTGCACGACGGCCGCGAGGTCCTGCGCCGCCTGGTCGCCCAGGTCTCCAACC
The DNA here is from genome assembly GCF_015356825.1 of Catenulispora rubra. Classification (GTDB taxonomy): domain Bacteria; phylum Actinomycetota; class Actinomycetes; order Streptomycetales; family Catenulisporaceae; genus Catenulispora; species Catenulispora rubra. Next base: position 18,892 of record NZ_JAACYW010000162.1, read on the forward strand.
CGGTGCGTTGGGACCTGTGCATGGATACCTTCGGCGAACTCGGGGTAACCGGCATCCTCGAGGTGCCGCCGGCCGGGACCCTGACGGGTCTGGCCAAGCGCGCGCTGAAGGGCGTGCAGACCTTCGCGCTGAAGACGCCGGACGACCTGGACGCCGCGCGCGCCTTCGTCGCCGAGCACGGCGAGTCCGCCGGCGCCGACTCGCTGGACACGGCTCCGACCTGGCGCCTGGTCATCGCCCCGCACGGCGGGACGGTGCGCCGGGGCGCCTTCGAGGCCGGCGACAAGCTGGAGCGGGACACCGCGGTGGCGACCGTCGCCGGCCGCGGTGACGAGCACGAGATCACGGTGCGACACGAGGGCGAGCTCCTCGAGTGGCTCGTGGAAGACGGGGACCCGGTCGCGCCGGGGCAGCCGCTGCTGCGCGTCCACCCGACCGGCTCGTACGTCTAGCCGGCCCGACACTCGGTAAAGGGGATCCGATCATGGCAACCATCAGGGAGAAGCAGGGCGCGGCGCACACCCGCATCATGGGTGTCGGCAGCTACGTCCCGAGCCGGGTCGTCACCAACGACGAGGTGATCACCTGGATCGATTCCTCCGACGAGTGGATCCGGACGCGCTCGGGCATCACCGAGCGCCGCTGGGCCACGCCGGAGGAGACCGTCCTGGAGATGTCGGTCGAGGCCGCCGGCAAGGCGCTGGCCGCCGCCGGGATCGCCGGCGACCAGCTCGGCGCGATCATCGTCTCCACGGTCTCGCACTTCCACCAGACCCCGGCGCTGGCCTGCCTGGTCGCCGACCGGCTGGGCACCAACGGCGCGGCGTACGACATCTCCGCCGGCTGCGCGGGCTTCTCCTACGGCGTGGCTCAGGCCTCGGACATGGTCAAGGCCGGCAGCGCCGAGTACGTGCTGGTGATCGGCGTGGAGCGGCTCTCGGACCTGACCGACATCCACGACCGCGGCACCGCCTTCATCTTCGGCGACGGCGCCGGCGCGGTGGTGATAGGCCCCTCCGACACCCCCGGGATCGGCCCGGTGGTGTGGGGTTCGGAGGGCGACAAGTACGGCACCATCACCCAGACCTTCGCCTGGAACGAGGCTCCGGAGGAGGGCGAGGACGGCGGAGAGGTGCGCGGCCCGTTCCTGCAGATGGAAGGCCAGGCGGTCTTCCGCTGGGCCTCCTACCAGATGGCCGAGGTCTCGCTGAAGGCGCTGGCCGAGGCCGGCATCACCTCCGGCGACCTGGACGCGTTCATCCCGCACCAGGCCAACATGCGCATCACCGACCGGCTGGTGAAGGTCCTGGACCTGCCCGAGCACGTGCCGGTCGCGCGCACCATCGCCGAGTACGGCAACAACTCCGCGGCCACCATCCCGATGGCCATGGACCGCATGCTCTCGGAAGGCAGCGCACCGCACGGCGGCCTGGCCCTGCTCATCGGGTTCGGGGCGGGTCTGGTGTACGCGGCGCAGGTCGTTACGCTCCCCTAGCTGTGAGCCGTTAGATTCACCCCGGGCCCGCGGAAACGCGGATCCGGGATCCACCCAACAGAGAAAACCAACGAAGGAGCGCCACACAATGGCTCTGACCCAGGAAGAGATCCTCGCGGACCTCGCCGAGATCGTCGAAGAAGTCGCGGGCGTGGACAAGGCCGACGTCGAGATGGACAAGTCCTTCACCGGCGACCTGGACGTCGACTCGCTGACCATGGTCGAGGTCGTCGTGGCCGCCGAGGAGAAGTTCGGCGTGAAGATCCCGGACGACGCCGTCAAGGACCTGTCCACGGTCGGCGACGCGGTCGGCTACATCCAGAAGAACCAGGCCTGAGCCACCGGCTGGACCTGTTTGTGACGCAGGACCCGTAACACCCCGCACTACGGCCGTCCGGCCGGCAGAACCCGTGGAACTTCCAGATAGAAGGTAAGGCTCGTGACTGCTCGCAAGTCTGTCGTCGTCACCGGTGTCGGTGCGACCACGCCGCTCGGCGGAGACGCCGCCTCGTTCTGGGACGGGCTGCTGGCCGGACGCTCCGGGGTGCGCAACCTGACCGAGGAGTGGGCCGAGCAGCTGCCGGTCCGGTTCGCCGCGCGCGTCGCGGTGGAGCCGTCGGCCCACCTGAAGCCGGTGGAGATGCGCCGGCTGGACCGCTCGGCGCAGTTCGCCGTGATCGCGGCCCGCGAGGCCTGGAAGGACGCCGGCTTCGAGGGCAAGTCCGCCGAGCCGAACCGCCTCGGCGTGATGGTCGGCTCCGGCATCGGCGGCGTCACCACGCTGCTGAGCGCCTACGACGACCTGCTCGCCAAGGGCCCGCGCTCGGTCGGCCCGCGCACCGTCCCCATGCTCATGCCGAACTCCCCGGCGGCCTACGTCGGCCTGGAGTTCGACGCCCGCGCCGGCGTGCACGCGCCGGTGTCGGCCTGCGCCACCGGCGCCGAGGCCGTCGGCCACGCCATCGAGATGATCCGCTCCGGCCGCGCCGACGTGGTGCTGGCCGGCGGCACCGAGGCGGCCATCCACCCGCTGCCGATCGCGGCCTTCGCCAACATGATGGCGATGTCCAAGCGCAACGACGACCCGCAGCACGCCTCCCGGCCCTTCGACGTCAGCCGCGACGGCTTCGTGCTCGGCGAGGGCTGCGGCATCCTGGTCCTGGAGTCGGCCGAGCACGCCGCCGCGCGCGGCGCCCGGGTCTACGCCGAGGCCGCCGGCGTCGGCTTCTCCGCGGACTCCCACGACATCGCCCAGCCCGAGCCGGACGGCCGCGGCGTCGCCGAGGCGCTGGCCTTCGCGCTGGAGGACGCCGACATGTCGGCGAGCGACGTCAAGCACCTGAACGCGCACGCCACCAGCACCCCGCGCGGCGACCTCGCCGAGATCATGGCCTTCCGCAAGATCCTGGGCTCGGCCGCCGAGGACGTCGCGGTCTCGGCCACCAAGTCGATGCACGGGCACCTGCTCGGCGGCACCGGCGCCATCGAGTCGGTGGCCACGGTCCTGGCCCTGTACCACCGCCAGGCCCCGCCGACGATCAACATCGAGACCTTGGACCCCGAGGTCACGCTGGACATCGTCCGCGACAAGCCGCGGGCGCTGCCCGAGGGCCAGATCGCGGCGCTGAACGACTCCTTCGGGTTCGGGGGGCACAACGTGGTCGTGGCTTTCCGGTCCGTCTGAGGGGACTGAAGGCACCGACATGACTGTCACCGACACCAAGGCCGCGCCGGCCATCCCGGCGCCGGCCTCCGCCAAGCCCTCGCGCGAGGACGACCCGCGCAACCCGGTCAAGCGCCTGGAGCGGCTGTTCGACGCCGGCAGCACCGAGCTGCTGACCCCGGTCGACGACTCCGGCTTCCTGGCCGCCGTCGGCCTGATCGACGGCTGTCCCACCGTGGCCTACGCCTCGGACGCCACCATCCAGGCCGGCGCCATGGGCGCCACCGGCTGCCAGGTGATCCTGACCGCCTACGAGCGCGCCCTGGCCGACGGCTGCCCGATCGTCGCGCTCTTCCACTCCTCCGGCGCCCGCCTGCAGGAGGGCGTGGCCTCGCTGCACGCGGTGGGCCTGGTCTTCGCGGCCATGACCCGCGCCAGCGGCAAGATCCCGCAGATCTCCGTGGTCCTGGGCCCGGCGGCCGGCGGCGCGGCCTACGGCCCGGCGCTGACCGACATCGTGATCCTGGGCCCGGCCGGCCGGATCTTCGTCACCGGCCCGGACGTGGTCCGCTCGGTCACCGGCGAGGACGTGGACGCGCTGCGCCTGGGCGGCCCGGAGCCGCACGGCCGGCGCTCCGGCGTGGTGCACGTGGTCTGCGACACCGACGACACGGCGTTCTCCAACGCCCGCAAGCTGGCCGCGCTGCTGGGCGACCAGGGCACGCTGGACGCCGCCGCGGTCGAGGACCGCGACCTGGCGCACCTGCTCCCGGCCTCCCCGAAGCGTGCCTACGACGTCCACCCGCTGGTGAACGCGGTGTTCGACAAGGCCGGCGTGGAGCTGCACCCGAAGTGGGCCCCGAACGTGGTGACGGCCCTGGGCCGCTTCGGCGGCCGCACGGTCGGCGTCATCGCGAACAACCCGCTGCGCCTGGGCGGCTGCCTGGACTCGTCGTCAGCAGAGAAGGCGGCCCGCTTCGTCCGCATGTGCGACGCCTTCGGCGTCCCGCTGATCGTGCTGGTGGACGTCCCCGGCTACCTGCCGGGCGTCGGCCAGGAGTGGGACGGCGTGGTCCGCCGCGGCGCGAAGCTCCTGCACGCGTTCGCCGAGTGCGTGGTCCCGCGCGTCACCCTGGTGACCCGCAAGACCTACGGCGGCGCCTACATCGCGATGAACTCCCGAGCCCTGGGAGCCACGAAGGTCTTCGCCTGGCCGACCGCCGAGGTCGCCGTCATGGGCGCGGTGGCGGCCGTCCGCATCATCCACCGCCGCAAGCTCGCGGAGGTCTCCGAGGACATCCGCCCGCAGCTTGAGCAGGAACTCGCGGCCGAGCACGAGAAGGTCTCCGGCGGCGTCCAGCGCGCCATCGAGATCGGCGTGGTCGACGAGGTCGTGGAGCCGGGCGTCTCACGCAGCGCAATTGCGGCGGCGATCGCCGCCGCGCCGGGCGGGATCGGCGGGGGTGTGCTGGTGCGCGGGCAGCACGGGAACATTCCGCTGTAGCCGGTGTTGGGTCAGCCCTCGACGAAGTGCTTCGGCACCACGTCGAGGGCTGATTCGTCTGTCGGGGAGTTCGGCCTCAGCCCACGCAGGGACCGTCTTCCTTCACCGGGAAAGACGTCAGATGCTCCAGCAGCGCGTCGAGCTCGCACGTCGCCAGGCAGATCCCCTGGTCCCCGCTGCCGTAATACAAATACACCGTCCCGTCGATGACCAGCGCGCCGGACGGGAACGTCACCCGGTTCACCACCCCGGTCAGCTCCGCCTCAGTCTGCGGGGTCAGCAGCGGCGCGGGCGTGCGCGCGATCACCCGCCACGGCTCGGCCAGGTCCAGCAGCGCGACGCTGATCTGCCACTCCGGCTCCTCCTCGCTGTCGGAGTTGCAGTAGAAGAACAGCCAGCCGGCGTCGGTGCGGATCGGCGGGGCGCCGAGTTCCGGGCCGCGGCGGACCCGCTTCTTCGCCAGCTCCGCGCGGTCGCCGGGGATCAGGACCGCGGTGTCGTCGTAGTTGTCGATCGCGGCGGCGACCTGGCCCGGGGGCGGGTTCTTGACCGCGTCCAGGTCGTCGAAGACGGTGTGGATGATCGCCGCGCCGGGCGTGTCGGAGCACCAGGTGAAGAACCAGAGGTACTTGCCGTCGACCGGCTCGGGGAACAACGTCGCGGCCTTCGACGGCGCGCCGTGCGGACCGACGACGCCGTGCTTGGTGACGGTCTCGGCGCGCAGGTCCGGCGTCGTCGCCAGCGCGATGCGCACCTTGATGTCCGGCGGCGTGCCCTCGACGGCCGTGTAGTAGATGTAGTACTCGCCGCCGAGGTACACCACGCGCGGGTCCTCGCAGCCCAGGCCGTGCTCGTAGGGCCGGTCCGGGGCGATCAGCGGCTCGGGGCGCCGGACGAAGTGCACGCCGTCGGTGCTGTCCGCGATCCCGATCGAGGAGACGTACTGCCCCGCGGTGCTGAACTCGACCCCGTTGGTCGCGCGGTACAGCATGTGGACGACGCCGTCCGCGCCCCGCACGACCGTGCCGTTGAGTACCGAGCCGGCCTCCCAGGGCTGGTCGGGGTTGCGCCGCAGGATCGGGTTCGCGGGATGACGCTTCATCAACATGCAGTCATCCTGCCGTAGAAGCTAGCCCTCAAGCAGGACCCTGCCATAGTTCGCCATCGACCGGTTGTAACGCGGCAGGTGCTTGGCCAGCGCGACCAGCACCAGCGACAGCCCCTCGCGCTCGCGGCCCAGCGTGGCCAGGCACAGCGCGATCGTGCAGTCCAGCGCGTCGGACAGATGGTCCTCGCCGCCGGTCTCCTTCTCCTTCAGCAGCGTGGCCAGAGCGTCCTCGACGCGGCCGACGTTCCGCAGCGAGCTGGACATCTGGATCACGGCGCGCCGCCGGTTCTCCCCGGTCAGCCCCCCAATCTCCAGCGCCTGCGCGTACAGCGGCACCGCAAGGTCGGAGTGACCCCAGCTGTCCCGGGCAGACGCGCGGTGGAAGATGCCGTCGGCGTCGCCCTCGGGCAGTTCGGCGGCGAGCGCGTCTACCTGCGCGATGAATGCCTCTTCCTGGTAATCGTCGATGGCTGCGAACAGTGCGGCGACCTGGCGGTTGACGTCGGTTTTCAGGGCGTCGGTCTTCAGGGCGTCGGTCATGATCGTTCTCCGTTTCGTCAAAGCGTTCTGCGGTGCGAGGAAGATCGTGCCGGAGCGCTAGGATCATGGATACTCTTTCGGCCACCGCCGAAAGACGCAGTCCGCGCTGACAGCCCGAGGGAGGGAGCCGGATGCCCATCAGCCTCGGTTTCGGCCCCGCCGACCTGGCCCGGTGCCGGTTCGCCGTCTCGCCGGCCTTCGAGACGCTGTCCGCCATCCGCGACGCGACCGGCTCGCAAGGCCCCGGCGCGCACGGCCGCTGGCTGGAAAGCGTGCGCCCGGCCCTGCCGGGCCTCGGCCTGGACCCGATCGTCCTGCTGCAACCCCGCCGCGGCTACACCCCCGACTTCCTCGCACCGCAGAACGCTTTGACGA
>NZ_JAACYW010000163.1 GCF_015356825.1 Catenulispora rubra
TCCTCGGGGGATGCAGGGGTATGCGGTGGGGCGGTAGCGGCGGTTGCGGCGGTTTGGCCGGGATGGCGGCCTAGGACGCTGTGCCGCTCTCGATCTGGAGCGTGTCACCGACGGTCAGGTGGTCGTAGAGCCAGACCGCATCGCCGATGTTGAGCTCGATGTCACCGTGAGTGGCATTCGCTCTGCCGACATAGGGTTGCTGCCAAGGCGCGGCGTAGATGGCTGGTGCATGCGGACCGAAGTCGATGTAGTAGGAGACATGGACGTTGTAGTTGGTCCCGTCCACCGAGGAAATCGGCTCTGACTCCTTCTTGCCGACAACGGTGAAGGTCCCCGTCTTGGTCGGGTGCGCCGGAATGCCGGCCGTGATCGGCAGGGTCTTGACGACCTTGCCCTGTGCGTCGTGGACGGTCATTGTGTGCCGGCCCAGATCCACGATGGCACCGGCCGTCACGGCCGACGTGTTCGGCGTCGTGCTCCTCGTCGACGTCTGGACGCTGGACGCGGGCGGTGGGCCCGACACGTCGTGCCGCGAGCCGCCGGACGGCCGCAACGTCAGTCCCGCGGCGCCGGCGATCGCCAGGACCAGCACCGGTGCCACCGCCAGCGTCGCGGTGTGCCGCCGGCGCCGCTGGTCGCCCCGGGCCCGTACGCCGATCGGGGACCGGACCGCGGCCTCCTGCTCCAGGCGGGCCGCGCCGGCCGTCAGACGCTCGTCGAAGGTGCCGGGCACGTCGAAGTTCTCAGGCATAGGTGGACCTCTCGCTTCCGTTGTCGAGTGCCTTGTCGAGTGCCTTGCCGAGTCGCTGGTCGAGTCGCTGGTCGAGCCGCTGGTCGAGCACTGCCGTCAGCGGCAGGGCCGCCCGGCCGTCGGCATCCGGGTCGGCCAGCAGCGCCGCCAGGGCGGCGCGTCCTCGCGAAAGCCGTGCCTTGACCGTCCCGGTCGGAGCGCCGACCTCGGCGGCGACCTGTTCGACGGTCAGCCCGACGATGTGGAAGAGGACGATCGCCCGCCGCTGCTTCTCCGGGATCTGCCGGAGCGCGGCGACCAGCGCCACGGAGTCGGGGCTGTGCTCGGGGACGTCGCCGGGCGGTCCGTGCCGCCGGTGCGCGGCGACCCGCCGGACGGCCGAGCGCCACGCCGAGACCTTGATGCGATAGGCGACGACCCGGACCCAGGCGGCCGGGTCGTCCGTCTTCGACACGGTGTCCCAGCGCTGCCAGGCCCGGGCGTAGGCCTCCTGGACGGCGTCCTCGGCCTCCGAGGAGGCGTCCCCGAGCAGCGCGACGATCTGCGCCGTGACCCTGCGTACCGTGCCGAGATAGAACTCGTCGAAATCCTGCTCCGCTCCCACCGGTTCCCCTCACCATGGCCGTGACTGGCTTGTCAACCCACCACGACGCCGGCCGCGGAGCCGGGGTTGCATGTCTCTTTCAGGACGCGGCGCGCCAGCCGGGCGTGCGGCCGAGATGCAGCAAGACCTTGTCCAACACAGTAGCGCCCTCGGGGATGTCCAGCGCCGGGACGAACGCCGCGCCGTCGGCGGTCCGGTTGTCGCCGTTCGGCACCGCCAGCGTGATCCGCAACGCCGCCTCGTCCATCTCCGGCCGCAGCTCGAAGGGCAGGCCGAGGGTGACCGCGACGTCCCAGGCGTGCACGACGTAGTCGATGAAGTGGAACCCGATCGCCACCGGCGCCGGGAAGCGCGGCGGGACGATCGAGAACTCGGGCAGGTCGAACACAGTGTCCAGCTCATCGCCGAGCGCGGCGAACGCCGCCAGCACCACCTCCGACGCGGCGAGGTACTGCTGCACGGCATCGGCCCCGGCCAGCACGAACTCCCAGTGCTTCAGGTCGGCGCCGTCACCCCGCGCCGCCGCCGCGAAGCCATGGTGCTGCACGGTCATGTGGCCCAGCAGATCCGCGAGCGTCCACCCCGCACACGGAGTCTCCCGCCCCAGGTCCGTGACCTGCACCTGCCTGACGATGTCCATGCTGTCGCGCACCGCTCGTGCGTTCAGGTCCCTGATATCGGTCATGGGTCGATGATCCGCTGGCGTTGGCCCGCTGGTCCACTGGGGTTGGCGGAGGGGGTGTGAAATAGGCTTGACCGCATGAACCAGTTCGCCGCCTCCGGTCCTGTGCAGTTCGACGGCGCCGCCGTCACGGTTGTGGGGGCGAGGGTCGTCGGGTTGTCGGCTTCGGCGGCGCTGTTGGCGCGCGGGGCGCGGGTGACGTTGGTCGATCGGTATGACGACGAGGCCACCACCGCGCGGGCCGCGCAGGCTGCGGAGCAGGGGGCGACGTTGCGCCTGGGCGACGACGAGACGTTGCCGGCTGGGACCGAGTTGCTGGTCGTCAGTCCCGGGATGCCGCCGTCGGCGCCGATTGTGGCGGCTGCGCGCGAGGCCGGGGTGCCGATCTGGGGGGATGCGGAGCTGGCGTGGCGGCTGCGGGCGCCGTTGCCGGACGGGAGCTACGCGCCGTGGCTGGTCGTGACCGGGACCAACGGCAAGAGCACCACGGTGCGGATGGCCGAGTCGATGCTCAAGCAGGCCGGCAAGGGCGTCGTGGCGTGCGGCAACATCGGGTACCCGGTGCTGGACGCGGTGCTGCGGGGCCAGCCTGGCGGGGAGGCCGGGGAGCCGTTCGAGGTGCTGGTCATCGAGCTGTCGAGCTACCAGCTCTACTGGAGCTCGACGCTCAGCCCGCTGGCCTCGGTGGTCCTCAACATCGCGCCGGACCACATCGACTGGCACGGTTCCTACGCCGACTACGTCGCCGCCAAGGGCCGCGCGTACGAGAACTGCCAGGTCGCGGCCATCTACAACGCCGCCGACCTGGAGACGGTGCGGCTGGTGGAGGACGCCGAGGTCGTCGAGGGCTGCCGCGCGATCGGCTTCACGCTCGGCGCGCCGGGGCTGTCGATGCTCGGCGTGGTCGACGGGATCCTCGCCGACCGGGCCTTCATCCCCGACCGCCGGACCAACGCCGCGGAGCTCGGCACGGTCTACGACGTCGAGCCGCACGCCCCGCACAACATCGCGAACGCGCTGGCCGCCGCCGCCCTGGTGCGCGCCTATGGCGTGGAGCCGACGGCGGTCCGCGACGGCCTGCGCGAGTTCCGCCCCGAGCCGCACCGCATCGCATGGGTGGCGACGATCGACGGCGTGGACTTCGTCGACGACTCCAAGGCCACCAACCCGCACGCCGCCTCCGCCTCGATCGGCGCTTACGACCACGTGGTCTGGCTCGCCGGCGGCCTGGCCAAGGGTGCGGACTTCGACGACCTCGTCGAGCGGCACGCCAAGCGCCTGCGCGGCGCGATCCTGTTCGGCGCCGAACGCCACCTGGTCGCCGAGGCGCTGCGCCGCCGGGCACCGGACGTGCCGGTGGTGGACCTCGGCGGCCCGGGACCGGACCAGGCCGCCGCGGTGATGGCCGAGGCGGTGACGGCGGCGCGCGCGATGGCGGTGTCCGGCGACACCGTGCTGCTGGCGCCGGCGTGCGCTTCGATGGACATGTTCACGTCGTACGGGCAGCGCGGCGACGTGTTCGCGGAGGCGGTGCGCGCGGAGAAGGCGAAGGTTGCGGGGGAGGACGGCGCCTGAGATAGGCGGCGTGAAGCTGCTCGGCTACTGAGCAGCCTGCGTCAGGCGGCGCGCCCAGATCCCAGCGGACGCCGCAGCCAGGATCAGGTGCTCGGTCGGCGGATTCGGCCCGACCGGCAGCCGCAGGACGCCGAAAGCCAGCCTTCCGACACGCAGCAGCTCCGGCTGGCGCTCGGAATCGACGGGCTCGAAGACGAGGGCCACGCCGTCGCCGACCGACGGCGTCTTCGCCCGAGACCTGGTCGTCCTGGCCGGCCGCCTGGTCCCGCGCACCGGAGGGCTCATCGTCGCCGAGGGCACGCGCGCGGAGATCGAAGCCGCGGTGGCCTCCGATCCGTTCGTCGTCGGCGGTGTCGCGACGGTCGAGGTCATCGAGTTCGCGCCGACCTGGCAGCACCGACCTGGCAGCATCGACCTGGCAGCGCTGAACGCTGAGTACTAAAGCCCCGGCATCCTCCGGTCCCGGAAAGCCCTGGCGAACGCCGCCCCGGTCGGCGTCACGTCCGGATCGTCGGCGATCACCGCGTACAGCGCCTCGGCGGCGATGACGTCCCCGAGCGAGGCGTACAGCCCCGCCTTGTTCAGCAGCAGCGTGGTCCTGGTCTCCGGGTCCGGATCCCCGGCCATCCCGTTGTCCATCGCGATCAGCCGGTCCTGCGGATCCTCCAGCAGCAGCGACAGCTCCTTCCACGCCGGCGGGAAGCCGGGGAAGCGCTGCGTGATCCCGCGCAGGATGTGCTTCTTCTCCTCGCGGTTCTCCAGCCACTCCAGCTGCACGAACGCCCTGGAGAACCCCGGGTTCAGCTGCCCGGCGTGCTCCCGCCGCAGCATGTCCAGGGTGGTGCGGCAGGTGAAGAAGCCGCTCGGGGACAGCGACGCCACCCGCTCGTAGAGGTTCTGCGCCGCGCGCGAGTCACCGCGCATCAGGTGCGTGAACGCCGCGTCGTACGGCGGGTAGGGCCAGTCCGGCGCGAGCGCCGCCGCCCGGCCGAGCAGCGTCAGGGCCATGTCGTAGTCGCCGCGGGAGCCCGCGGAGCGGCCTTCGGCGTGCAGGCGGTGGGCCTCGGGCGGGATCTCGTAGCTCATGGGGAGCAAAGTATTCCGCTCGTAAGTTCGACGGTAGCCCTCTGATTCGGTGGTGCGTTAGGTGACAGCCCTGTGACAGCACCTCACGCGTGTCCGCCCCGCACGAACACCCCCGGCGTAATCCCGTACGCCCGCTTGAACCAGCGCGCCAGGTGCGCCTGGTCGGCGAAGCCGGTGGCCGCCGCGACGTCGGCGGGAGTGCTGCCGGAGACCAGGAGCGCGCGGGCGTGGCGCAGGCGCAGCTGCCGCTCGTAGTCGCTGGGCGACATCCCGAACTCGGCGGCGAAGGCCCGGTAGAGCGCGAACCTGCTGCATCCTGCGGCCTCGGCGAGCAGTTCCACCGACAACGTCTCGGGGTACGCCTCGCGCATCAAGTCTCGGGCACGGCGCGCCGCCAAACGCTGCGCGCCGTCGGCCAGGGTCCTGATACGCGGCGGCCGGGTCGCGCCGCGCAGGTGCGCGCCGAGGATGACCGCACGCAGGCGTTCGTCGCGGGCCAGCGGGCTGGCGTCGGCGGCGAGGGCGGCGTGGAGTCCGGCGATCGCGTCGGCCAGGCGGCGGTCGCCGAGGACCGGGGTGGTGAACAGCGGCAGGGGAGCGGCGGCGGCGAAAGGATCGGCGTGGCCGGCCAGGTCTGCGGCGTCGGCCAGCACCGCGCGCACGATCTGCGGCGACACGTGCACGATCCGATAGTGGTACCCGAGGTCGGCGGCGGCGCGGCCGTCGTGCGGGTCGTCCGGGTTCAGCGCCATGACCATGCCGGCGGCGCTGGTGTGCAGGGCCCCGCGGCAGTGGAACTGCTGGGCGCCGGCGTCGGTGACGCCGAAGGAGTAGGCGTCGTGCGAGTGCGGCGCGTAGACGTGGTCGCGGAACCGGGCGTGCATGGCTTCCAGGCCGCGCGCGTCGTCGCGCCAGTACTCGGCCCAGCCTCGGGTGCCCGCCATGCCCTCCATTGTGGCCCGTCAGCGCGCCGCGGCGGCCGCACGAGCGTTCAAGACCGAATAGTGGGACGCGGGCCAGGCTCGGCACATGGCAGCTCAACAACGGAACCCGTACCTGTTCCTCGCGGTGACCATGATGCTGTGGGGCGGAGCGTTCTCCAGTTCGGAAACGGTCGTCGACCACGTCCCGCACACCGTCGCGGCCACCCTGCGCTTCGGCGGCGGCGCCGTCGCGCTGCTCATCGCGGTGGCGCTGACCGGCCGACGGTCGGCGGTCCCGCGCCCGAAGGTCGGGCTACGAGCCTCGGTGCGCGCCTGCCTGGCCGGCGTCCTGGGCGTCTTCGCCTACAACGGCTTCTTCTTCTGGGGCCTCTCGCTCGCCCCGTCGTTGGACGGCGGGATCCTCATCCCGGTCATGAGCCCGGTGCTGACCTCCGGGTTCCTGCTGGTCACCGGACGTGAGAAGGCCTCGCCCCGGCGCTTGGTCGGCCTCACGCTGGGCCTCGCGGGCGCAGCGGTGTACCTGATCGCCGCGAACAGCGCGGGCGGGGCGGGCGGCGGATCGCACCGGCTGATGGGCGACCTCCTCTACGTCCTCAGCGCCGTGTCCTGGGCGGCGTTCACGCTCGCCGCGCCGAAGGTGCTGGCCGGGATCGAGCCGCTGACCGCGATGGCGTACGCGACGTGCACCGGCGCCGTGCTGCTGGCCCTGGTCGCGGCCCCGGACCTGGGCCGGGTGCAGTGGGGCGCGCTGCCGTCAGAGGTCTGGCTCAACGTCGCCTACCTGGCGATCGGCGCGACGGCGGTCGCCAACGTCCTGTACTACCGGGGCGTCGCCGCGGTCGGCCCGGCCAGCGCCTCGCTGATGATGTTCCTCGTCCCGGCGGTGAACACGACGTGCGCCACGCTCTTCCTCGGCGAGTCGTTCACGGCGTTGCAGGCGGCCGGGGCCGTCGTGTTGCTGGTCGGTGCGGCGCTCGCGGGACGTGCGCGGATCAGCCTTCGGCGACGGCGACCGACCCAGGGGCCCGACACCCGACCTCAAGCTGACACCCCGCCCCGCCTCAAGCTGACACCTCGTCCGGCGCCCGCTGGCTACCCTAAGGACCATGAGTGAACAGGCCGCGGGCGCGCCGGCGTCGCCGTTGAAGAACGCCGTGCGGGCGCTGCGGGCCCGTCGTGACGTCCTGAAGTCCCTGTTCGACCTCGAACTCACGTCCTACTACCTGCTGCTCGGGGCCGTCCTGCTGCTGCTCGGCATCGGGCTGCTGGAGGTGTTCTCGGCCTCCAGTGTCAACAACCTGGTCAACGGCCGGCCGATGCTCTCCTCGATCAGCAACCAGGCGGTGTCGGCGGTGCTGGGGCTGGCGCTGATGTGGGGGGCGTCGCGGCTGCCGCCGAGGGTCTACCGGGCCATGGCCTACCCCGCGCTGGTCGGGACCGTGCTGTTGTTGCTGCTGGTGCTGGCCATCGGCTCCTCGCACAACGGCAACAAGAACTGGCTGTACATCGGGCCGCAGCCGGTGCAGCCGAGCGAGTTCGCCAAGCTCGCGCTGGTGCTGTGGGGCGCGGACCTGCTGGTGCGCAAGGAGAAACTGCTCACCACCTGGGACCACCTGCTGGTGCCGCTGGTCCCGGGGGCCGTGGTGATCATCGCCCTGGTGATGATGGGCGGGGACATGGGGACCTCGATAATCATCGTCGCCATCGTCTTCTGCCTGCTGTTCACCGCCGGTGCGCCGGGGCGGCTGTTCTCGATCCTGCTGTGCTCGGCCGTGGGGCTGGCGACGCTCGCCATCCTGATACGGCCTTCGCGCGTGCGGCGCTTCACCAACTTCCTCAGCCCCGAGAACGACCCCGGCGGCACCGGCTACCAGGCCATCCACGCGTTCCAGGCGCTGGCCAGCGGCGGCTGGTTCGGGGAGGGGCTGGGCGCCAGCAAGCAGCGCTGGGGGCAGCTGCCGGAGGTGCAGACCGACATGATCTTCGCGATCATCGGCGAGGAGCTGGGGCTGATCGGTGCGCTGACCGTGCTCGCGCTGTTCCTGACGCTCGCCTACGCCGGTATCCGGTTGGCGCTGCGCACCACGGATCCGTTCGTGCGGCTGGTGTCGGCCTCGGTCACGGTGTGGCTGGCCGCGCAGATGATGATCAACCTGGGGGCGGTGACCGGCGTGCTGCCGATCGCGGGCGTGCCGTTGCCCTTCGTCTCCTATGGCGGGTCGTCGCTGTTGCCTTCGTTGACGGCGGTGGGGATGCTCATGTCCTTTGCCAGAAGGCGTCCGGAGCCGTTGGCCCCGGCTGCGGTCGAGGGTGCGGCCGAGGGTGCGCCGGCCACCGTGCGCGATCAGGCCGTCACCGCAGCACGTCCGGATTCGGCCCCCGCCGACCGATAGGGTGGCCGGGTGCATGTGGTCATCGCCGGCGGCGGCAGCGCCGGGCATATCGAACCCGCCCTGAACACCGCGGACGCCCTGCGGCGCGCCGACCCCTCGATCGGCATCACGATGCTCGGCACCGAGAAGGGCTTGGACACCAAGCTCATCCCGGCCCGCGGGTACGAGCTGCGGCTGATCCCGGCGGTCCCGTTGCCGCGCAAGCCGTCCGCGGCGCTGCTGACGCTGCCCTCGCGGCTGCTCGGGACCGTCAAGGCCGCGCAGGACGTGATCATGGAGGTCGACGCGGACGTGGTCATCGGCTTCGGCGGCTACGTCGCGCTCCCGGCGTATCTGGCCGCGCGCCGCGCCAAGCGCCCGATCGTGGTGCACGAGGCCAACATCCGCCCCGGCCTGGCCAACCGCGTCGGCGCCAAGTTCACCGACCACGTGCTCACCGGCAACCCGGCGGTCCCGATGCCCGGCGGCGTCTGCGTCGGCATGCCGCTGCGGCCGGCCATCACCGGCCTGGACCGCGCGGCCGTGCGCGACGAGGCCCGCCGGTCCTTCGGCCTGGACCCCGACCGCCCGACGCTGCTGGTCACCGGCGGCTCGCAGGGCGCGCGGCGGCTGAACGACACGATGGTCGCCTCGGTGAAGATGCTGCACGACGCCGGGATCCAGGTGCTGCACTCCTACGGCGACAAGAACTCGGTGTCGATACAGCAGGATCCTGCGGGGCCGCCCTACGTGGCGCGGCCGTACGTGGACCGGATGGACCTCGCCTACGCGGCCGCCGACCTGGCGATGACCCGCAGCGGGATGATGACGTGCAGCGAGCTGGCGGCGGTCGGGCTGCCGTCGGTGTACGTGCCGCTGCCGGTGGGCAACGGCGAGCAGCGCCTGAACGCGGGGCCGGTGGTCGAGGCCGGCGGCGGGCTGCTGATCGACGACTCCGCGCTGACGCCGGAGTGGTTCGCCGCGAACGTGGTGCCGCTGCTGCTCGACAGCGCGCGGCTGGCCACGATGAGCGCGGCGGCGCGGCGGTTCGGGATCCGGGACGCGGACGAGAAGATCGTCGACCTGGTGTTCGCGGCGGCGGGGGTGAAGCGGCCGGGGGCTGCTGGTGCCGGGGCTGTGCCGAGCGTCAAGGCCGAGCCGAGCACTGTGGCTGAGGCCAAGACCGAGCAGGCTGCCGCAGCGGCGCCGGGCACCGAGACCGAGCCGAGTGCCACTACTGCGCCGAGCACCAAGCCGGAGACCGCGCCGACTGCTGCGGCCGAGCCGAGTGCCGAAACCGAGCCCGAGGCCGAAACCGAGCCCGAGACCGAAACCGCCTCGCAGGCAGGTGAGCGCTGATGACCGCCCAGGACCCGAGCCCGGCGACCGAACCGGCCGCCCGCCGCGCCCCGCGCTTCCCCGCTCCCGCCGAAGTCGTCCCGGCCGCCGAACTCGGCCGCATCCACCTCGTCGGCATCGGCGGCGTCGGCATGGCCCCGCTGGCGCGCGCGATGCTCGGCCGCGGCCTCCCGCTCAGCGGCAGTGACATCAAGGACTCCGCGACCGTCGCCGAACTGCGGGCCCTCGGCGCGACCATCGCCATCGGGCAGGCGCCGGAGAACCTGGACGGGGTCGACACCGTCGTGGTCTCCACCGACATCCCGGTGGACAACGTCGAGGTCGTCGAGGCGAAGGTGCGCGGGCTGCGCGTCCTGCACCGAGCGTCCGCGCTGGCCGCGTTGATGCCCGGGTACCGCTCCGTGGCCATCGCCGGCACCCACGGCAAGACCACCACCAGCTCGATGGTGACCGTCGCGCTGCGGCACGCGGGCCTGGACCCGAGCTTCGTCATCGGCGGCGAGATCGGCACCACCGGCGAGTCCGGGCACGCCGGCTCCGGCGACGTGCTCATCGCCGAGGCCGACGAGTCCGACGGCACCTTCACGCACTACCGGCCGGACATCTCGGTCATCACCAACATCGAGCTCGACCACCCCGACCACTTCGCCGACGTGGTGCAGGTCCGGGCCGAGTTCCAGGACTTCGCCGACCGGCTGGAGCCCGGCGGCACGCTGGTCTGCTACGCCGACGACCCCGACGCCCGCGCCATCGCCGACCGGACCGCCGCGCGCGGTGTCCGGGTGCTGACCTACGGCGTCGGCGAGGACGTCGACATCCGCGTCACCGAGGTCGGCACCGCCGGCGGCTACCCCACCTTCAAGCTGGTGACGGCCGCCGAGACGCTCGGCCCGATCACCCTGTCCATCCCCGCGCGGCACAACGCCCTCAACGCCGCGGCGGCGTTCGGCGTGGCACTGGCGCTGGTCGTGGACATCAAGCCGTACCTGGAGGGCGTCGCAGGGTTCAGCGGCGCGCGGCGGCGGATGCAGCTGCTCGGCGAGGCCTCGGGCGTGAAGGTCTACGACGACTACGGCCACCACCCGACCGAGATCGCCTCGGTGCTGTCGGCGGCGCGCGAGCTGGCGGGGGAGGGGCGCGTCATCGCCGCCTTCCAGCCGCACCGGTACTTCCGCACCAACACCTTCCTGCACGAGTTCGGCCCGGCGCTCGGCGGCGCCGACGTGGTCGTGGTGCTGGACGTGTACGCGCACGGCGAGAAGCCGATCCCCGGCGTCGGCGGCGACGTGATCGCGGCCGAGACCGGGCTCCCGGCCGAGGCCAGCGTGTTCGAGCCGGACTTCGACCGGGTGCCGCAGCGGCTCGCCGAGCTGGCGGGGCCCGGGGACCTGGTGGTGACGGTCGGGGCCGGTGACGTGACCGAGATCGGTCCGCGGCTGCTGAAACTGCTGGCGTAGCGGTACGAGCGAACGGCGAAAGGGCGTCCCGGTTCGGGGCGCCCTTTCGCCATGCCATGCCTCACGGCGGCCTCATGCCATGGAGACTAGTTGCGAAGTGACTAGTCTCCATGCGACTATATTCGGCATGACAGCCATCAAGAACGCCATCGTCATCGGCGGCGGCATCGCCGGCCCCGTCACCGCTCTCGCCCTGGCCAAGGCTGGGATCCAGGCCACCGTGTACGAGGCCCACGCCCTCACCGACCGCTCCGGCGCCATGCTCACCGTCGCCCCGAACGGCCTGGCCGCCCTGGAAACCGTGGGCCTGCGCGCCGCGGTCGAAGCCGTCGGCAATCCGCTGCACGCCATGGTCATGGAGAAGGGCAACGGCAGAACCCTGATGCGCGTGCCCTCGCTGCCGGACCTGCCGCCGAGCCGCGTCCTGTACCGCGCCGACCTCTTCGACGCCATCCGCACCGGCGCCAAGGAGCAGGGCGTCACCGTCCACGACGGCAAGCGCCTGACCGGCGTCCAGGAGCACCCCGACGGCATCACGGCGCGCTTCGACGACGGCACCACCGTCACCACCGCTACCGCCGACCTGCTGATCGGCGCCGACGGCATCCGCTCCACCGTGCGCACCCTCATCGACCCGAACGCCCCGGCGCCGGAGTACACCGGCCTGATGAGCTTCGGCTTCGGCGACCTCACCGGCGCCTTCACCCCCGGCGACATCGCCGAGATGCACTTCGCCTTCGGCAAGCACTCCTTCTACGGCTACTGGACGCACCCGGACGGATCAGACGTCTTCTTCAGCAACCACCCGCAGGACGCGCCGATGACCCTGGCCGAGGCGCGCGCCGTGCCGAAGTCCGAGTGGCTCGCGAAGCTGCGCGCGGCGCACGCCGACGACCAGCCCGGCAACCGCCTGTTCCAGGCGACCGACGAGGACGCGATGATGCTGACCGGCCCGATGGAACGCATGCCGAGGCTCCCGCACTGGTCGCGCGGCCGGATGGTGCTGGTCGGCGACGCGGCGCACGCGCCGTCGTCGAGCTCCGGCCAGGGCGCGTCGCTCGCGCTGGAGAGCGCGATCGAGCTGGCGCGGTGCCTGCGGGACATCGACGATGTGCAGGCGTCGCTCGGGAAGTACGAAAGCCTGCGGCGCCCGCGCGTGGAGGCGATTTCGGAGCAGGCGGCGAAGACGAACAACGGGAAGACGGCCGGGCCGGTCGCGAAGTTCATGTTCGGGGTGATGATGCCGATCGCGGCACGGACATTTCTGCAGCCGGAGAAGATGTTCGGGCCGGTGCACCGGTTTCGGGTGGAGTGGGACGAGACCGTGGTCGTGTGACGGCGGCCGGAAGCCTTCCGTGGGTACGAAAGCAAACCGGGCCGGTGCCTTGAAAAGGCACCGGCCCGGTTCTCGTGCGTTTAGCTCAGAATCGCAGTTCTTTGAGAAGCCTTAGCGCCTCAGAACGCGGAGAGCCCGTTCGGTGTACCCAACCCCGTCGGGCCGTCGTAGCCGACCACCGCGTTGCACTGGTAGTCGCCGCCGCAGCCCTGGAAGATGCCGTTCGTGCCGCCGACCACGTCGTTCAGTCCCGCCTGCGCAGCTGGTGCGTAGAACGCGGAGGCGTCGGCGTACTTCGCCGGGTTGCCGGCGAGGCCGATGACGCCCGCGATGAACGGCGAGGAGGCGCTGGTGCCGCCGACGACGTTCCAGCCGGAGGGCAGGCCCTGCAGGTCGGCGGTGTCGGTGACGTAGATCGCCGGGCCGGTCTGGGGGTCGGCGTCGGCGGAGACGTCGGCGACCATGCGTCCGGGGCAGTTCGGGTCGCTCTGCCAGGCCGGCTTGTCGACCCAGGCCGAGCAGCCGCTGCCGGCGCCGTACCATGCCTTCTCGGACCAGCCGCGGGCGCTGGAGTCCTTGGTCAGCGAGGTGCCGCCGACCGAGATGACGGAGGAGAACACGGCCGGTTCGGCGGGGATGCCGTAGCCGCTGTCGCCGGAGGACGCCACGATCGCGACGCCGGGGTGCGTGTAGTACGCGGCGTCGCTCGGGGTGATGCTGGATTCGGTGGCGCCGTAGCTGTTGGAGACCTCGGTGGCGCCGAGCTTGACCGCGGTGTTCACCGACAGGCCGAGGTCGGTGCCGGTGGGCTGGTCGGCTTCGACCAGCAGGATCTTGCACTGCGGGCAGGCGGCCGAGACCATGTCGAGGTCCAGCGCCTCCTCCACGCCCCAGCCGACGTCGGCCGGCAACGGGGTGGCGGCGCCGCGCTCGTTCACCTTGGTGAAGCAGCCGTTGGCGGTGGTGCACGCGGGCAGGCCGTAGGTGGTGCGGTAGACCGCGAGGTCGGCTTCGGCGGTCGGGTCGTCTCCGGCGTCGACGATCGCAACGGTCTGGTTCGCGCCGCCGGTGGTCGGCAGGTTGTACGCGGAGTGCAGGTCTGCCGGACCGAAGCCCGCCGGAGCGGCGGCGGCCGCGGCCACCCGGCCGGCGGTGCCCGGGGTGCGGCCGATGTGCGCGGGCTCGTGGATGTCGGTGCGGATCTGCGCGAAGCACCGGTCGAAACCGGGCTTCGCCGCGCCGCAGACGTTCTTCACGTTGCTGGCGGCCGCGGGGTGCGCGGCGCCGGTGGCGCTCGCCGGGGCGACCGCTGTCGCGATCGTGCCGATGGCCAGCACGGCGGCCCCGAGCACACCCAGCAACCGGCGGTTTGCTATTCGACTCATAACCCTGATTCCCCTCAGCCGATGGTGTAGGCGTTGGCGACGGTCTGCGTGATGGACCCGCCGAGTGCGTCGGTGGCGGTCACCTTCAGCCAGGGCGTGCTGCCCTTGGCGCCGTTCTTCCACAGCGCGACGAAGTGGTTCTGGCCGGCCGGGATCACCGAGGCCGGGGTCCAGGTCGCGCCCTTGTCATAGGACACGGACACCGTGGCGCAGGTGGCTGCGGCGTTGGAACCGGCCGCGTTGTAGGACTGGTGGCCGACGGTCAGCAGCAGCGCCGCCAGCGGGCCGTGGGTGCTGTTGGTGGCGTCGGTGGCCAGCTGGTAGTTCAGGTTGATGACCGGCAGGACCGAGCACGGCGTGGTGCCGGTGCCCTGCGCCTGGCAGAAGTCACCGCTCGGCAGCGTCCACTTCGGGTCCGGCGTCGGGGTGTAGGGCACGGTGACGTCGGTGTGCGTGGCCGTGGACTGCGTGATCGGGAACTGGCTCAGGTCCAGGTCGAACACCATGCGGTACTTGCCCGCGGTCTGCGCCTGGCCGGTGAGCTCGGCGCCGGAGGTGTTGTCCTGGGAGAAGACCTGGCTGCCGTCGCGGTAGATGCTCAGGTGGCCGGTGGCCGGGCCGAACAGCTGGACGTCGGTGTCCGGGTTGCCGTCCACGACCGGGTTCAGGCTCAGATCGACGGTGCCGCCGTCGGCGCAGGCGCGGCAGCCGGTGACGTCCTTGTACTGCCCGACCTGCGCGGTCAGCGGCCCGTGGCCCCAGGTCCGCCACACCTCGGTCTTGCCCTGGTAGAGCGGGCCGTCCTGGCCCAGGAGCAGCGCGCCGGGGAAGCCCGTCGTGGGTCCGGGCAGCGAGGTGATGAAGTCGCCCAGCCACGACTGGTCGCCGACCGGCTGGCCGATGTACGTGGTCAGATGCTCCGGCACCGGGATGACGTGCCCGATCTGGAACCCGCCGGTCTCCGGGGAGTAGGCGCCCATCATGAACTCGCCCTGGCGCGCCGACTCGCCGGCGTCGGTGTCGACCGCGTTGTGCATCGTGGTCAGCTTCGAGCCGTCGACCGCGTAGGTCTGGTTCGCGTCGACGTGGTCGGTGACGGGGAACATCGCGTCGTACCGGTACGGGTCGCCCTTGGTCCCGGCCGGGCTCTCGCCGCCCCAGGCCTGCAACTGGAACGTGAACTTGCCGACCTGCGCCGCGCCGGTCGGGCTGAGGAAGATCGGCCCGCCGTTGTCGAGGACGCCCAGGGTCGCGGACACGCCGTTGGCGTCGGTCCGGGAGAAGTTCTGGTCGCTGAAGTCGGCCACGGCGGTCTTCGGCGTGGTCATCGCGGTCTGCGCGGTCGCCGTGCGCTCGTCGGCGTTCAGCGTGCTGACCCCGCCGGCGGCGACGGTCACGTCGAGCTGCGTGACGATGTGCAGGGTCGAGATCTGGGTGGTGGTGTTGTAGTCGGCGAAGATGGTGACCGCCGAGTAGTGCCCGACCGGCACCGCGACCCGCCCGAGGCCTCCGGCCACCGGGATCGGCTGGTTGAACTTGGTGACGTCGTCGGTGTTGGTCAGGAACGTCGAGGCGTCCGTGGGCTTCCCGTCCAGCCCCAGCGCGTTGACCTGCAGGATGTCCAGCGGATAGTGCGGCGTCGCGGCGGGCGCGGCGGCGCTGCTCAGCGCCGGTATCTGATACTGCGTCAGCTGCGCCGGGTGGGCCAGGACCGAGTCCGGGATGACGTAGGTGTGGTGCGGGTCCGGCGCGTAGCGCACGGCCGGGACGGTGCGGCCGTCCGGCGACTGCACGACGACGGTCGCGGCCGGGCCGCTGCCGGAGACCAGGACGCGGTCGCCGTTGGGCAGCAGCGTGCTCTGGATCGCGGCCAGAGTCGGGTTCGGGGACGTCGGGCCGGTGGCGGTCGTCGGCGGCGCGGTCGCCGCGGCGGCTCCCGCGGCGGTGGCCAGGCCCAGGGCCAAGGCCGCCGCCAGGGTCGGGACACGGCGGGTACGTGCTAGCACAAGCGGTTCCTCCAGATCGTCGGACGGCTCCGGCGCGCGGATTCGGGCACCACGCGCGGTGCCTTGTGCTCTCGCGAACTATCGACGACACGGAGATGTGATCTGGTTGTAAGTGTCCTGAAATTCGTTCACTGATTTAATGGATTCGAGACGGTCTCTGCCGAAATCCGGGGCGCGGCATACGGCGGAGTCGCTACCGTGCAGCGGTGACTTCCGACGCGCCGGCTCCTGCCGGCCCCCTGAGAACCGCTGATGATCTCCTGGCCGACGGGCACCTCGCCGGGGTGGTCCGGCACCTGCGCGTGGAGGGTGACGCGCTGACCCTGCCGGACTTCGTGCGGGTCCTGCGTGACGTCGCGCGCGGTATGGGGTTCGAGGAGATGGTGGCCACCGCCGACCGGGCGCTTGCGGCCCTGGCCGATGCCGATGCCGATGCCGATACCGATGCCGATGCCGAAGCCGAAGCCGCCGCGGAAGCCGGAACCGAGGAACTGGCCCTCGCGCTCTACGAGTTCGGCTACGAGTGCGTCGAGCACGGCATCGCGTACCTGGCCGTCCGGCCGCTGCGCGAGGCGGCCGAGCGTGCGCCCGGCGTCATGCAGATCCGCACCGAGCTGGCCGCCGCCTGCGAGCGGTCCTGGCAGCACCGCGAGGCGATGGCCGCGCTGCTCGGCTTTGACGGCGACCTGCCCTGGCTGGCGCGCTACCAGGTGGCGTTCAACGGGCTGCTGGCCGGTGATCTGCCCGCCGCCGAGCAGGAGTTCGCCGCGCTGCCCGAGCCCGAGGGCGAGGACCGCAAGGAGCTCGGGCTGCTGCGCGAGAAGGTGCGCGCGATGCTGGTCCGGGCGGCCGCGGTCGCCGGCACCGAGGGCGGGCTCGGGCCGAAGGACCTGCGCGGCTGGCAGTTCGCGCTCACCGGCGGCGTCCTGCTGACCGTCTCGCCCTACGGCTACGACGCCGGCATGACGGGCCGCTGGGCCATGGTCGGCGACTCCTACCAGGCCTGCGCCGAGGCGCTGCGCCGGCTCGGCGTGGTGCTGGCGGCGAGGGGGCTGAAGCCGCAGACCGTTTCGCTGCTGCCGGACCGGGACAGCGAGATCATGGGCCTGGCGGCGGCGCGGTTCTTCGACCTGCCGGCCGTGCCGTTCGAGCCGGACCGTGCCGACACCCTGGTCGTCGCGTACGACCTCAACGCCGCTGAGCCGCAGATCCTGGCTGCGCTGCGGGAGCGCGAGCCGGGCCAGATCCTGTTCGAGCGCGCGACGGACTGGACCGATCCGCCGCTGGCCGCCGCGGACGCCATCGGCTTCCTGCGCCAGGCGGTGCGCGAGCCGTGGGGGTCCGCCTACCGCATGGTTGACGGCGAGGTGGTCGAGACCGAGCCCGACGCGCGGCCGGTCGAGGAGATCGCCGCCGAACTGGCTGCGACCGAGCCGGTCGACGACGCCGGCGACGGGCAGACGCCGCCGGACCCGGACTCGGTGTTGGAGGCGTTCGTCGCAGTGGTCGGCGACAGCTGGCTGAGTGCGCGCCGGGAGTACATCGGCTCGCCGGGGCCGGTGCCGAGCTCGCGGTTCCTCTGATTCCGGTGTCCCGGACCCGGTTCAGTTGATTCGGACAGCAATCGGGCAGCAAGAAGCCCGGCCACTCCTCGCCTCAGGTGGCCGGGCGGTCCAGGGGTTCGGTCAGCTCTTCTTGGAGCTGCTGGAACTGGACGGGCTCTTCGTCGACGAGCTGCTGGAGGCGGGTGTCGAGGTCGCGCTGACGGTCTCGGCGAACGGGCTCGAGTACGCGGTCTCGGGTCCCTCCCGGTCCTGCGGATGCAGGATGCGCAGGTTGTAGGAGCTGGCCGTCTCCATCTTCACCGGAAAGGAGAACTTGTTGCTCTTGTCGGTGAAGGTCGTGTAGGCCAGCGTGCTCCAGGCCGGGGAGGCGTTCGCCGAGGTCGGCGTCTGCTGCCGCTGGAGCCGGATCTTCGTGCCCGGCTTCGCGCCCTTGACCTCGCCGGACACCGTGAACACGGTGTCGTCGGCGGGCTTGCCGTTGTCGGACTTCGCGGTGATGGTGATGGCCGTCGCCGAGGACGAGCTCGACGAACCCGACGGGCTCGGCGAGGCCGCCGGCGCCGGCACGGCAGCGGCGGCGATCGGCTTGGAGTCCGCCGAGTTCGCCGGAGCCGCCGACGAACCGAGCGTCGAGACCGCGACGCCGCCGAGCGCCAGGGCACCGACGGCCGCGGTCACCACGGCCCCCTGCTTCTTCTGCTTGGACGTGAGTGCCATGGCTCGATCTGACGCCAGGCGCCGTCGCGTCGCATGCGGCGCGGTCCGAATGGGTGTCAGCCCTGCTGCTTCCAGAACGCGGCCGGCAGCGCCTCGATCTCCACGACCGCCTGGTCCAGATCGGCGGCGATCGGCAGCAGCGCCGCGAGCGCCGGATCCCCGCCGCCGGCGATGCGCCGGATCGCGTCGGCGTTGAGCCGGGCCCGGCCGACGACGGCGGTTCCGAAGGCGGTCCGGTCGCTGTCGTATCCGTAGGCGTCCAGCAGCAGGTGCAGCCGCCGGGACCGGTCGTCGAACGCGGTGAAGCCCTGCCGCTCGACGACCCGGCGGGCGTGCAGCGGGACCCACGTCAGGGCCGTGTAGGCGAGGTCGAGCTCGCGGGAGGAGGGGCCGGCGGTGTCCCAGTCGACGAAGCCGACCAGGCCGTCGTCGCTCCAGACGGCGTTGTAGGGGGAGGCGTCGTGATGGCCGACGACCAGGCCCGGCCGCCAGGGCCGTCCGGAGAACCAGACCGCGTCCGGCTCCGGGACGTAGTCGGCGGTCGCGTCGTGGAGCCGCCGCAGCCAGGCGCCGGTCTGCCGGAGGGCGTCGTCGGTGTGGGCCCACGTCGGCCAGGGGTGCTGTTCGCCGACGGTGTCGCCCTGCAGGAAGGTCAGGACCTCCCGGCCCTGCTCGTCATGCCCGAGCACGCGCGGCGCGCCTTCGAAACCGGCGGACTCCAGATGCCGCAGAACGCTGTGTACCGCAGGTGTCCAGACGTTCGACTGACGGTGCACCGTGTCGCCGACGCGCACCCCGCCGACGTGCCTGCCGCCGGGCAGGCGCTGTTCTTCCCCGTGTTCGCTCACACCGGTCGTTCTACCGCCCTTCGTCTCGAAGGGCACCCGAATATCCGTTCTTCCGGCAGGTGTCGCAAAACCGCTGAACTAGCGCAACTCGGGACGAATACTAATGAACAAGAAATCCGCCGAGAATCCCAAAACCCCTTCGTTTCCATCGGGACTGGATCCAGAAACCAGCGCCCCCAGATCTACCAAAGGCGGCCACGCTGACGGAAGGCATGGTCCCCATCTGCGAAACTGGAGCCCATGAACGCCACCGAAGCCGGCCACCCGCGGGTCAGCAGGGTATTGGTCGAGCGCTACCTCGACCGGCTGCGGCGCCGGCGCCGGTGGCGGCGGCTCTCGGTGACGATCACCGTCTTCCTCGCGCTGCTGACCCTGACCGGGTACTCGATCCTGTGGCACACCAAGGTCTTCGACGTCCGGTCGACGTCCGTCTCCGGCGTCAAAGTGCTGACCAAGCAACAGATCCTGGCCGCCGCCGCCATCCCCGCGCACACCCCGGTCGCGTCGGTGGACACCTCGGCGGTCAAGGCGCGGCTGATGGCGCTCCCGCGGGTGAAGGACGCGTGGGTCGAGCGCTCGCTGCCGCACACGATCGACATCGGCGTCGTGGAGCGGACCCCGGCCGCGGCGTTGCCGCAGGCCGACGGTTCCTACCAGATCGTGGACGCGGACGGCGTGGCCTTCGACACAGCAGCCACCGCCTCGGCGATCCCGGCGCACCTCGCGGTCATCCACCTGGAGCAGTTCGCCGATCCGGCGGTGAATGACCGCGCGGCGACCGTGGCCGGCGCGCTGGCGGCTCTTCGGGCTCTGCCGGCCCCGGTGCGCTCCCGGGTGCTCACCGTCTCGGCGACCGGGCCTTACGCCATCACCGTGACGTTGACGGCGTCCACGGCCAAACAGAAATCGGTGACGGTTCTCTGGGGCGGACCGGACCAGCCGGATCTCAAGGCACGGATACTGGCGGGGCTGATCGGGAATGGCGCGGCGCACTATGACGTGAGTGCTCCCGCAGCTCCGGCGTATTCGTGAGCGTTCGAATCCCGGCCCGCCGATCGGCTAAGATCTGGCGGGCTATCGAACAACATACGTATTCCCCTCATCGGATCCACACGGATCAGGCGGGGTCGTCGGACAACGCTGAGAAGTAAAACCTGCCGACAGTTTCGGCGTGTTCGTTGAACCTCACAGGTCGCGGGACCTAATGTCCTGTAAAGACTTCACAGTCGCACGACCCCGCCGTGTCCCCGGCCGGTGTGGGCGGGACTAAGGTGATCAACGAGATCACCGGATACCACGGAGAGGCCGTCGGACGTGGCAGCACCGCAGAATTACCTGGCCGTCATCAAGGTCGCCGGCATCGGCGGCGGCGGCGTGAACGCCATCAACCGGATGATCGAGGTCGGTCTGAAGGGCGTCGAGTTCATCGCCGTCAACACCGACGCCCAGGCTCTGCTGATGAGTGACGCCGACGTCAAGCTGGACGTCGGCCGCGAGCTCACCCGCGGGCTCGGTGCCGGCGCCAACCCCGACGTGGGCCGCAAGGCGGCCGAGGACCACGCCGAGGAGATCGAGGAGGTCCTCAAGGGCGCGGACATGGTGTTCGTCACCGCCGGCGAGGGCGGCGGCACGGGCACCGGCGGGGCCCCGGTGGTGGCCCGGATCGCCCGCGAGCTCGGCGCGCTGACCATCGGTGTGGTGACCCGGCCGTTCACCTTCGAGGGCCGGCGCCGGGCGAACCAGGCCGAGGACGGCATCGCGGCGCTGCGCGAGGAAGTCGACACCCTGATCGTCATCCCCAACGACCGGCTGCTGTCGATCTCGGACAAGAACGTCTCGGTGCTGGACGCGTTCAAGGCCGCCGACCAGGTGCTGCTCTCCGGGGTCCAGGGCATCACCGACCTGATCACCACCCCGGGGCTTATCAACCTGGACTTCGCCGACGTGAAGTCGGTGATGAGCGAGGCCGGCTCGGCGCTGATGGGCATCGGCTCGGCCCGCGGCGACGACCGCGCGGTGGCCGCGGCCGAGATGGCGATCTCCTCGCCGCTGCTGGAGGCCTCCATCGACGGCGCCCGCGGCGTGCTGCTGAGCATCTCCGGCGGCTCCGACCTCGGCCTGTTCGAGATCAACGAGGCGGCGCAGCTGGTCAGCGAGGCCGCGCACCCCGAGGCGAACATCATCTTCGGCGCGGTCATCGACGACGGCCTGGGCGACGAGGTCCGGGTCACGGTCATCGCGGCCGGCTTCGACGGCGGCGAGCCGGCCAAGCGCCGCACCACCGGGCACGCCGCGGCGAACTCCCCGTTCCGGGACGAGACCAGCGTCCGCGACGGCATGCGCGAGCAGGTGCTCGGCACGCTGCCCAAGCCGACCGACAACGTCCCGCTCCCGGCGCACGACCCGATGGCCGACACGCAGAACGTCCCGGTGATCCCGGTACAGCCGGCGCCGTCGGCGGCCGACGAGCTCGACATCCCCGACTTCCTGAAGTAGGAGCGGGTTCTTCCGTGGCGATATGGCAGCACACCGGTCCGGAAGGTGAGGGCGGCACGGCCCGCTTCGCCTTCTCCGACCGCTGGGGCGGGGTCTCCAAGGCCCCTTACACCGCGACCAACCTCGGCGGGCACGTCGGCGACGACCCCGAGGCGGTCGCCGCCAACCGTTCCCTGGTGGCCTTCGAGCTGGGGTTCACCGACCCCGGGAACGTCGTGTACATGAACCAGATCCACGGCGCGGACGTGGCCTACGCCGCCGCGCAGTGGCAGGGCCGGGCCCCGGACGTGGACGCGCTGGTCACCGACCGCCGGCATCTGGCGCTGGCGGTGCTGGTCGCGGACTGCGTGCCGGTGCTGCTGGCGGACACCCAGGCCGGGGTGGTCGCCGGGGCGCACGCCGGACGTCCCGGGATGAAGGCCGGGGTGGTGCCGGCCGCGATCGAGCGCATGGTCGCCCTGGGCGCGGCGCCGGAGCGGATCATCGCGGTCACCGGCCCCTCGGTGTGCGGGCTCTGCTACGAGGTGCCCGAGCGGATGCGCGCGGACGTGGCCGAGAAGGTGCCGGCCAGCTACACGGTCACCCGCCAGGGGACGCCTGGCCTGGACGTCGCCGAGGGCGTGTGGGCGCAGCTGGAGGCGGCCGGGATCGACCTGAAGACGTCGGTGCGGCTGCGGGTGTGCACGCAGGAGTCCGAGGACTACTACTCCTTTCGCGGCGAGGGGACGACCGGCCGGTTCGCCGGGTTCGTCTGGCTGGACTGAGCGATGTCCGACGGTCGAGCACAGAATTCCGAACGACGGGTACAGATTTCCCAACGACGAGTACAGATCGCCGAGAACCTGGCCGCGGTGCGCGAGGACATCGCCGCCGCGGCCCGCAAGGCGGACCGCGACCCTTCCGAGGTTTCCCTGATCGCGGTGACCAAGACCTACCCGGCCTCCGATGTCCGGATCCTGGCCGAACTCGGGGTCCTGGACGTCGGCGAGAACCGGGACCAGGAGGCCGCGCCGAAGGCGCGGGAGACCACGGGCCTGGGTCTGCGGTGGCACTTCATCGGCCAGCTGCAGACCAACAAGGCCGCCTCAGTGGCCGAATACTCCTCCTTCGTGCACTCGGTGGACCGCCTCCGGCTGGTCGGCGCGCTGTCCAGGGGGGCTGTCCGGTATGACAAAGAATTGACATGTTTGGTGCAGGTCGACCTGGGTAACGCAGAGCCCATGGATGACAACGCGGCCCGGGGCGGAGTGGTTCCCGCACAGGTGCCGGAACTGGCCGACGCGATCGCCGCGGCGCCCGGTTTGAGGCTCGGGGGACTGATGGCGGTGGCGCCGTTGGACGCCGAGCCGGGACCGGCCTTCGAGCGGTTGTCCGTGCTGGCTATGCGGTTGCGATCGACCCACCCTTCGGCCACCATGATCTCGGCGGGGATGAGTGGGGATCTGGGCGAAGCGGTGGCGGCGGGCGCGACACACGTCCGCATCGGCAGCGCGATACTCGGTATCAGACGGTGATTCCGGTAACGTCGCATCTATCGAACATCGGATACGACGACCGCACGTCTGCGCCACACCTCATCGACCGCGATCGGGAAACCTGCGCGGCACCTTTTTTCGTTGACAGTTGCAAGACAGCCGTAACAGGCCCAGTCCGGAGGCGAACACCATGGCCGGCATGATGCGCAGAGCAGCGGTCTACCTCGGGCTCACTGACGAACAGCGGTTCGAGGACGAGCGGTACTACGACGATTACGAGGACGAGTACGAGACGGAGCCCGCCGAGCCCGCGGCGGCCCCGGACGCCGCGCACCGCGAGCCGGACGCCGGCTCCGGCGGCGCGCTCGTCGTCGCGCAGAACGACCGCCGCGCTTTCGCGGCGCCTTCCAATGTCACGGTGATGCCGGACCGCTCCGAGCGGTCCTCGCGAGCCGACCGAGCCGAGAGAGGTGGACCGGTGATGTACAGCGTCCCGACGGACCGGTCGGCGGACCGCGAAGCGTCCTACCGCATCACGACGCTGCATCCGCGCACCTACAACGAGGCGCGCACGATCGGCGAGCACTTCCGGGAGGGCGTCCCGGTGATCATGAACCTGACCGAGATGGAGGACGCCGACGCCAAGCGCCTGGTGGACTTCGCGGCCGGGCTGATCTTCGGCCTGCGCGGGAACATGGAGCGGGTGACGCAGAAGGTGTTCCTGCTGTCGCCTGCTAATGTCGACGTGACGGCCGAGGACAAGGCCCGGATCGCCGAGGGCGGCTTCTTCAACCAGAGCTGACGCCGCCGGACCTTCGGCGGTCAGACTTCGGGTCCGGCGGCGTCCCGCGGCGGTGAGATGAACCGTACGCGGCGGGGCGCCGGCGTAGGTGGGAAGGGGAGTGCGCTATGAGCGTTGTGGGGGCGTTGCTCCTGTGGGTGCTCTACCTCTTCGCGCTGTGCTTGATCATCCGCCTGATCATCGGCTGGGTTTTGGTATTCGCCCGGTCATGGGAGCCGCGTGGTGTCATGCTGGTCGTCGTGGAGACGGCGTACACGGTCACAGATCCCCCTCTGAAGCTGTTGCGGCGGTACATCCCGCCGTTGCGGCTCGGCGGGATGGGGTTTGACGTGGCGTTCATGATCCTCGTGATCATCGTCTTACTGCTGATCCGGGTCGCGGCTACGCTGTGACCGGGTAATGTCTGTGCGAATGCCGACGACCACGCCACGCCTGAGGTGAATGAAAGATGCCGTTGACTCCCGAGGACGTCCACAACAAGCAGTTCACGACCGTACGCCTGCGTGAGGGCTACGACGAGGAAGAGGTGGACGCCTTCCTCGACGAGGTCGAGGCCGAGCTGACCCGCCTGATCCGCGAGAACGAAGAGCTGCGGGCCAAACTGGCCGCCGCCACCCGCGCCGCGGCCAGCGCCGCCGCCGCGCCCGTGCCGATGCGGCGGGAGCCGACCCCGATACCCGCGCCCGCGCCGCCGGTCCCGGCACCCCTGCCGGCCCCGCTGCCCGCGCCCCTGCCGGTGCCGCAGGCCCCGCAGTTCCAGGCCCCCGGCGGCGACTCCGCCGCCCGCGTCCTGGCCCTGGCCCAGCAGACCGCCGACCAGGCGATCGCCGAGGCCCGCAACGAGGCCAACAAGATCGTCGGCGAGGCCCGCGGCCGGGCCGACGGCCTGGAGCGCGAGGCGCGCGGCAAGGCCGACGCCCTGGAGCGGGACGCGCAGGAGAAGCACCGCGTGGCGATGGGCTCGCTGGAGACCGCCCGCGCCGCCCTGGAGCGCAAGGTCGACGACCTGCGCGCCTTCGAGCGCGAGTACCGGCAGCGGCTCAAGTCCTACCTGGACGGCCAGATGCGCCAGCTGGAGGCCTCCGGCGGCGACGACAACATCGCCTCCAACATGGGCGCCTCGATGGGCGGCCGTCCGCAGCTGAGCGCCACCGGTCTGTCGGCCCCGCCGCCGGCCCCCTCGGCGCCGCCGATGCCGATGCAGGCCTCGCTGCCCCCGGGCATGCCGCCGGCGCCCTCGCCGGTCGGCGCGGGTATGAACGGCGGGACGGGCTCGTACCAGAGCGGCTCGACCGGCTCCTTCCAGGGCGGCTCGACCGGCTCCTTCCAGAGCCAGGGCAACAACGGCACCAACGCCGCGGCGCTGACGCAGACCATGGCGCCGATCCGCCCGCAGATGCCCTCGCCGATGCCGCCGCAGTCGATGGGCGGCGGGCAGCAGCCCCCGTTCATGGGCCAGGGCAATGGTCTGGGCCAGCCCTCGGTGCCCTCGCAGCCCTCGCCGATGCGCGGCTTCCTCATCGACGAGGACCCCGACGCCTGACGGCCCGCCGCAGGCAGCCCGGGCCCACCGGGAGCACGCTGTGCTGATCTGAAATCGGCACTCACACAATGACGTGGCGTCACAAGCCCCGCCTCCCGATTCGGGAGGCGGGGCTCGGCGTTTGCCGGGAGTTGGCTCGGCGTTGGTAGGGAGTTTCCCTTAAGGGTCGTCCGGTGAGGCTTCAGTCCAGACCGAGCGAGAACGCCGCCTCCAGGTCCATGGCGCTGTAGGTCCGGAACGACACGTGCGTGACCGTGTGGCTGACCCCGGCCACCTTGTTCACGCCGCCCGGGATCACGTCGGCGAGCTGTTCGTGCTCGCGCACGCGCACCATGGCGATCAGGTCGTACTCGCCGGTGACCGAGTACACCTCGCTGACGCCGGGCAGCTGGGAGATCTTCTCGGCGACCTCGGGGATGGCGTCCACGTCGGACTTGATGAGGACGATGGCAGTGATCACAGCGGCTCCTTTTGACGGGACTCTCCCGGGACTCCTCTAGCGATGGTATTGGCCGTACGGATCCTCCGGGTCGGCGGAGCGGTAGTCCGGCGCCAGAGGGG
>NZ_JAACYW010000164.1 GCF_015356825.1 Catenulispora rubra
GGTTGGCGGGGCTCGGCGGCCGGCTGCTCGGCACCTGAGCCTGGCTCACGGGCCGCCGCAGCAGATTCGCGAGAGGTGTCGGCGGCCCGCGAGAGATCTGAGCTGATCGCGGCGCCGGTGGTCGCGGCGGAAGCAGCGCGTGCTGTGCCAGCGGCGGATTCGTGCGCGGAATCGGCGGCCTGCGCGGCAGCAGTGTGTGTTGTGCTGGCGGCGGATTCGTGTGCGGCATCGGCGGCAGCTATCGCAGCCTCGCTTTCGGCGAGGTCCTGCCGCAGCCGCTCCCCGATCCGCTCCGTGATCGTCCGCAGCAGCTCAGCCTTCCCCGCGAAGTGGCTGTAAACACTCGGCCCGGCAATCCCCGCCGCCGCCCCGATCTCGTCCAGCGTCACCTCGTGATACCCGCGGTCCCAGAACAGCCGCGCGGCCGCCGCGAGAATCTGCTCCTTCCGGTCCCCCACCGCCGGCTCGTGGGGCCTGTCGTCCTCGCCGGCCTCCGCGAACTCGACCCCCACCACATCCATCGCGATCCCCGCCAGCAGCTCCTCGAACGCCGCGCGCGGCAGCCGCACCCGGTGGTCCGAGATGCTCCCCATCACGCTCAGCGCCGCCCACGACACCAGCTCCGCGTCCGCCGGCTCCAGCGCCGGCCGCAGCACCCGCAGCTCCGCGACCGCGGCGTCGGATGCCTCCCCCATGCGCTTGGC
The DNA here is from genome assembly GCF_015356825.1 of Catenulispora rubra. GTDB lineage: Bacteria > Actinomycetota > Actinomycetes > Streptomycetales > Catenulisporaceae > Catenulispora > Catenulispora rubra. The sequence continues at coordinate 705 of NZ_JAACYW010000164.1, forward strand.
CAGCTCGGCCGCGTCCTCCGGCGCCAGGTGCCGGTACTCGCGGCGCCACATCACGCCGAACTCCGGGCGCCGGATCACGAACGCCGCCAGGTCCCGGTACGTCCGGCGCAGCCGCTCGGCCGGGTCCGAGGTGCCGGCCAGGTCGGCGGCCAGGACGCGGGCCATCTCGTCGAAGCCCGAGCGCACCACCTCGGCGAGGATCGCCTGCTTGCCCGGGAAGTGCCGGTAGATCGCCGGTCCCGACAGCCCCGCGGCCGCCGCGATGTCGCCGACGGTCACGTTGTGGTAGCCGTCGCGGGCGAACAGGCCGGCGGCGATCGCCGTCAGCTGCTCGCGGCGCGCGCTGGTCCGCGGGGTCCGGGTCGTCATGCCGCCAGCTTGATCCCGGGCCGCCGCCGCTGACAAGGCCGGGCCCCTGGCGGTCTCGGCGCTCGTCGGGCTCGGGCGCGCGCCGGGCTTCAGTGCCCGCCGGCCTCGATCACGGCGACGTCCGCGACGTGCGCCCGGATCCGCTCCGCCGGCAGCGACACCGCCTTCGCCCAGTAGTAGATCACCAGGCTCAGCACCGCGACCACGACCAGCGACCACCACTCGTTGAACCACGGGTGCTTCATCGGCCCGAACGCGCTGGTCCACACGATGATCCCCATGGCCAGCAGGTACGGCAGCAGCCATTGCGCCGCACGCAGCTCCAGCGGCGGGTGCGCGGGGTTCAGGTGGAAGATCCGGGAGATCGCCAGCAGCACGTAGCCGATCACGATCGCGACCCCGAGCCGCCAGTCGGTGGACCAGCCGGCCCACAGGATGATGTAGTTCGCCACGATGAACGCGAAGGGCGACAGCAACTCCCCGGCGCGCAGCCGGTAAGGCCGCTCGACGTCCGGCAGCTTCTCGCGGAACACGCCGAAGGCCAGCGGCGCGCCGGCGTACATCAGCACGCTGGCGGAGGTGATGAAGGACACCAGCTGCTGCCAGCTGGGGAACGGCAGGAAGCAGATGCAGCCGACGACGAAGGCGGTGAGCATCCCCAGCCACGGCACGCCGCGCTTGGTGACGTACTCGTACTGCACCGGGACGTAGCCGTTCTTGCTCAGGCCGTACGTGATGCGCGAGGTCGACGTCGTGTAGATCAGGCCGGTGCCGCCGGGCGAGATGATCGCGTCGATGTACAGGACGGTCGCCAGCCAGCCCAGGCCGACCAGCGTCGCCAGCCCCGCGAACGGCCCGCTGATGTTCTTGTAGTCCAGGTTCGCCCACCCGGCGGCGTACGTCGCGGCCGGCAGCGCGGCGATGTAGACCACCTGCAGCAGGATGTAGATCGCGGCGCCGATCAGGATCGACAGGATCGTCGCGCGCGGGATGTCGCGCTTGGGGTTGCGCGACTCGCCGGCCAGCTGGATCGCCTGCTCGAAGCCGAGCAGCGCGAAGATGATGCCGGAGGTCGACACCGCCGACATGATGCCGTGCGCGCCGAAGGGCATGAAGCCGCCGCCCGACTTGGCGGCGAAGTTCGAGCCGTGGAAGTGCGTGACGGCCAGCACCAGGATCGTGAGCAGCGGCACGCCGACCTTCCACCACGTCGCGGCGTTGTTCACGGCGGCCAGCTTCTGGATCCCGAGGAAGTTCACCGCGGTGAAGACCGCCATCAGGAAGATCGCGACCAGCTCGCCGTAGCCGGTGAGCGTGCCGTCCTTGTGCTGCCAGCTGTCGGCCCAGCTGTAGTGCTGCGCGTAGCCGATCATCGCCTGCACCTCGATCGGCGGCACGGTCACCGCCTGCAGCCACGTGAACCACCCGAAGGAGGCCCCGGCCGCGCCGCCGAAGGCGTAGTGCGGGTAGCGCGCGGTGCCGCCGGCGACCGGGAACATGCCGCCGAGTTCGGCGTGCACGAACGCCAGCGCGATGATCGCCACCGCGGCGATGGCCCAGCTGATCAGCGCGGCCGGGCCGGCCGCGACCAGCGCCTTCTGCGCGCTGTACAGCCAGCCCGAGCCGATGATCGAGCCCTCGGAGGCCCACAGGAGGCCGATCAGGCCGATGTCGCGCCGCAGGTGGGTCGAGTGGTTTCCGGACGCCCCGGGGGCTGCGTCTTGTACCGCCATAGTCGGGGTGTGGTGCGAAAGGGTGCTTTTGTAACCTTTCTGCACCCGAACGGGTCACCTTCGGGCGACCCCGGGCGTCCGGGGCTTGTCAGGACGGTGGTGCCGGCGCTGCGGACCCTGCCGACGCTGCGTGCTTCCGGGCTTCGGCGGGATCGTCGACGTCGCGGGCCCGCTGCGCGAGGTCCCGGCACTCCGTCAGGGTGCGTGCGCTCAGCGAGGCGTGGACGGCGGGAACCGCGGCGGCCGTCATCGACAGCGACGTCACCCCCAGCCCGACGAGCACCGCCGCAAGCCCCGGATCCGCCGCAGCCTCGCCGCAGACGCCCACCGGCTTGCCCACCGCGCGCCCGGCCTCGGCGGCCAGCGCGATCAGCTCCAGGAGCGCCGGCTGCCAGGGGTCGAGCAGGTCGGGCAGGCGGCCGTCCTGGCGGTCGGTGGCCATCGTGTACTGGCCGAGGTCGTTGGTGCCGATGGAGAGGAAGTCGAGGTGGCGCAGGAGGCGGGAGGCGCGCAGCGCGGCGGCGGGGATCTCGATCATGGCGCCGACGTGATGGAGGCCGTGCGCGCGGGCCTGCGCGGCAAACTCCGCGGCCTCAGTGGGCGTCGCGACCATCGGGGCCATGACCCAGACCTCGCAGGTCGCCTCCGCTGCGGCCGAGGCGATCGCGGCGAGCTGGTCGTCCAGGACCTCGGGACGCAGGCGCGCGGTCCGCAGTCCTCTGACGCCGAGCGCCGGGTTCTCCTCGTCGGGCAGGCCGAGGAACGGGAGGGGTTTGTCGGCGCCGGCGTCCAGGGTGCGGATGACGACGCGGGTGCCGGGGCCGGGGAAGGCGTTGAAGAGCTCCAGGTAGGCGGCGTGTTGTTCGGCGACGGACGGCGCGTCCTTGCGTCCGAGGAACAGGAACTCGGTGCGCAGCAGGCCGACGCCCTGGGCGCCGGGGCGGACGTCCTTGATGGAGCCGATGTTGAGGTAGAGGGATACGGGGTGGCCGTCCTTGGTGTGGCAGGGGCCGAGGTCGGCGAGGTTTGTTTGGGTGCGGACGCGCGGGGCGTTGTCCGCCGCCGGCTCCACGCCGACGGTGACGGTCCCGGCGGTGCCGTCGACCGCGACTACTGTCCCGTCACCGACCTCGGTGACGCCGGCCACCGCGACGATCGCCGGGATCCCGAGGCCACGCGCCAGAATCGCGGTGTGGCTGGTCGGACCGCCGCGCTCGGTGACGATGGCGAGCACCTGCTCAGGGTTGAGGTTCGCGGTGTCGGCGGGAGCAAGATCGGCGGCCACCAGGACGAACGGATGCCCGGGATCGGGGATGCCGGGAATCGGACGTCCGAGGACGGTCGCCACGGCCCGGTCACGCAGGTCTTCGAGGTCGGCGGCACGCTCGGCGAAGTAGCCGCCGGCGTCGCGCAGCAGATCGGCCTGCGCGTCGAAGGCTTCGGTGACGGCATGCGCGGCATCGGCCCCGGACGCGATGCGCTCCTCGATGTCGGCGCCGAGCGTGGGATCCGCGGCCATCATGGCCAACGCTTCGAGGATCTCCTTCGCCTCGCCCGCCACGCGCCCGGCGCGCAGGGTGAGGTCGGCCGCGACGGCACTGACGGCTTGCCGAGCCGATGCCAGCTCCGCAGCCGGATCGACGACCTGGTGCGGCGGAGGCAGCGGGGCCGGGGCGGTCATGCGCACGACCGGACCAACCGCCGTGCCCGCGCTCACTCCGACACCGCTGAGTTGCACCACATCAGCGGCCTGCTCCGCCGCGCCATTCCCGGGCCCGGCCGCGCCGCCAACCGCACCGCCGACCTGCTCGGCACCGGCAACATCGAGCGCGCCAGCCCCGGCAGCCGCATCATTGGTCTGCTCCGCGCTGCCGACCGCCGCCGACTGCCCGGCAAGCTGGCCCGCCACAGCTGCGAGCGAACCAGACCCAGCCGCAGCACCACCCGCACCGCCGACCCACTCCGCGCCAGCACCATCGAGCGCCGCCCGCCCGGCGGCCCGGGCCGCCGCGGCCGCAGTCGTGCTCGTCCCGGCCACGCCGCGGACCCGCCGCTCAGCCATCCTCGCCCTCCTCGTCGAGGTTGCGGGCTATCAGCTCCGCGAGCGCCGCGACCGAGGCCTCGGCGCCCTCGCCTTCGGCCTCCAGCGTGACCTCCGTGCCCTGCTTCACCCGCTGCGCGAGCAGCGCCAGGATGCTGCGGGTGTCGATCGGCGGGCGGTCGCCGACGCGGAGGCGCACCGTCGCCGGCTGCTCGGTGGCGGCCTGTACCAGCAGTTTCGCCGGGCGGGCGTGGAGTCCGCTGGTGGATCCGACGACGACGGTGCGCTCGACCATGGTTCCCTCTCCTTCGGTTCGGCCGGGCCCGTGTCAGGGCTCGGATTCAGGGGCTGTCTCAGGGTTCGATGGTGACCTTGATCGCCTCGCCCTTGGCCACGATGTCCAGGCCGTCCAGCACGCGGTCCAGCGGCAGCCGCACCGAGATCAGGTCCTTGACCGGCACCTCGCCGGTGGCGATCAGCTCCAGTGCGCGGGCGTTGTGCGCGGGCGAGGATCCGTTGGCGCCGACGATCGTCAGTTCGCGGTAGTGCACCAGGTTCGAGTCCAGCGTGATCGTCGGCTTGTCCTTCGGCAGGCCGCCGAAGAAGCTGATGCGGGCGCGCGGCGCCGCGATCTGCAGCGCCTGCTCCTGGGCCGCGCCGGCGGCGGTGGCCGTGATCACCACGTCCGCGCCGCGGCCGTCGGTGAGCTTGCGGACCTGCTCGATGATGTCGCCGTCCTCGGCACACACCGTGTCGTCGGGGTGGACCAGGTCGGCCGCCAGTTGCAGGCGCTCGCGGTTGACCTCGATCATGATGATCCGCGCCGCGCCACGCGACCGGGCCAGCCGGACGTGCAGGCAGCCGATCGGTCCGGCGCCGAACACGGCCACCACGTCGCCGGCGCCGACGCCCGCCAGCTCCTGGCCGTTGAGGACGCAGGCCAGCGGCTCCGTCACCGACGCCTCGTCGGCGCCGACCCCGTCCGGGATCCGGTTCACGCCGTCCACCGCCAGCACGCTCGGCGGCACGACCATGAACTCCGCGAAACCGCCCTCGTACTGGTAGCCCATCGACTCCTGGTTCAGGCACACGGTCTGGTGCCCCCGCGTGCACTCCTCGCAGGTGCCGTCCGGAATCGCGGCGATCACCTGCACCCGGTCGCCGGGCCCCCAGCCGATGACCCCGGCGCCGACCTCGACGATCTCGCCGGCGATCTCGTGCCCCATCACCCGGGGCGGGCTGATGCGGAAGTGGCCGGAGCGGAAGATCTTCAGGTCCGTCCCGCACATCGAGCAGGCCAGGACCCTGATCTTCACCTCCCCGGCGCCGGCGGTGGGCTCGGGGACCTCCTCGATCCGGACGTCCCCGGGTCCGTGGAACACAGCGGCCTTCATACGTTCTCTGCCTCTCCTGCCGGCTGGAGCAGCCGGATCACTTCGTCAGCGGTTGTTGCCTCGTGCAGTTGTTCGGCCCGCTCCGGATCCATCAGGACCTCGGCGAGCTCGGCGAGGATGTCCAGGTGCCGGTCGCCGAGGGCGGCGATCGCCACACACGTCGACACCTCCCGGCCCTCGCCCCAGTCGACGGGTTCGGCCAGCCGCAGCACGGCCAGCGCGTCGCGCCGGACGTACTTCTTGCCGGCGGCCGTGGAGTGCGGGATCGCCACCCCGGCGCCGATGTACGTGGAGATCTCGTCTTCGCGCTCCCGCATCGCCGGGACGTAGTCCTCGGTCACGGCGCCGATCGCGACCAGCACCTCCCCGCACTGCCGGACCGCGTCGTAGCGGTCGGCGGCGCGCACCCCGAACCGGACGGCCCGCTCGGCGAGCAGGCCGTCAGCGGTGTCAGACATCGATGGTGCCGCCTTCCTTCACGGCTTTGACGACCTTGTTCACGGCCGGGTCGCCCAGGAAGATCTGGAACGTCACCACCGGCTTGCCCGGCGCCGAAGCGCGGGCCCGCTCGGCCAGGCTCTGCTGGGTCAGGATCAGGTCGGCGTCGGCCGGGATGGCCGAGACCTGCGCGTGCTCCACGATCACGCCGGTGTTCTTCAGCTGCCGCTTCAACGTGCCGGCCAGCATCACCGAGGACCCCATCCCGGCATCGCAGGCCACGATGATCTTCTTGATCTCGGAGGCGGACAGAGTGCTCATGCGGTCGCTCCTTCAGGTGAGGACTGCGCGGGGACGGCCGGGCCGTCGGACGCACCGGACACGCCGGACACTTCGCCCGCTTCTTCGGCCGCGTCGACGCCGTCGGCCTCTTCGCCTTCCGGCTTCTCACCACGTCCGAAGCCGAGCAGGACCGAGCCCACGACGAACGACACCGCCGCGGCGACCACGACGCCGGCCAGCACTCCGAAGTAGCTCCCGCGCGGGGTCTCGGTGAGGTAGGCGAAGATCGAGCCCGGCGAGGGCGAGGCGACCAGGCCGGCGCCGGTGACGGAGAACACTGAGATACCCGCGAACCCGCCCGCGATCGCGGCCAGGATCAGCCGCGGCTTCATCAGGATGTAGGGGAAGTAGATCTCGTGGATGCCGCCGAGGAACTGGATGACGATCGCGCCGGGGACCGTCGGGCGCAGCGCGCGCGGGCCGAACAGCAGGTACGCGCACAGGATGCCCAGGCCCGGACCGGGGTTGGACTCCAGCATGAACAGGATCGACTTGTGGTGCGCCGCGGACTGCGCGACCGCCAGCGGGTCCAGCACGCCGTGGTTGATGGCGTTGTTCAGGAACAGCACCTTCGCCGGCTCGATCAGGATGCTGACGAAGGGCAGCAGGTGGTGGTTCAGCACCCAGTTCACACCGGAGCCGGCCCAGTTCGTCACATGGTTCACCGCCGGGCCGATCGCCCACTTGCCCAGCACCGCGAACCCGCCGCCGATGATGCCCAGGGAGAAGTTGTCGACCAGCATCTCGAACCCGGCGCGCAGCCGGTCCGCGGTCAGCTTGTCGAACTGCTTCAGCACCCACGCCGAGGCGGGTCCGGCGATCATCGCGCCCAGGAACATCGGCACCGAGGACCCGACCACCACGCCGGTGGTGGCGATGGCGCCGATCACCGCGCCGCGCTGGCCGTGCACGAGCCGGCCGCCGGTGTAGCCGATCAGGATCGGCAGCAGGTAGGTGATCATCGGCGAGACCAGCTCGCCGAGCGACTTGTTCGGGGTCCAGCCGGTCGGGATGAACAGCGCGGTGATCAGGCCCCAGGCGATGAACGCGCCGATGTTCGGCATCACCATCGAGGCCAGGAACGAGCCGAACTTCTGGACTGTGGCCTTCAATCCGGTGCCGGTCGGAGCCGGCGTATAAGCCATCGAAGACATCGCGTCCTCCTAGGGACGTCAAGCGAATCGTTGGGGGTTGGTTCCTCACTTGTCGTGCGGGTGGTGCGGGCAAAGATGCCCTGGTGATGGCGCCGGTGGCGGCGTCAGCCCTCGTCGGCCAGGCGGATGGCCCCGGCCGGTTTACCTCCCGGGTCGCGGACGACCCGGATCCCCTCCCGGCTGACGTCGGCCGGGCCGGGCATCTGGCTGCCCGGCAGGCCGACCGCGGCCCGAGCCCAGGCCATGCCCTCGATCAGGGCCTTCTCGCCCCGCGCGCCGGCGGCCAGGAAGCCGGCCAGCATCGCGTCGCCGGCGCCGACGGTGCTCACCGGATCGATCGGATCGGCGGTGCCGAGGATCGCGCCGGAGGAGTCGACGAGTACGGCGCCGTCGGCACCGAGGCTCGCCAGTACCGCTTTGACGCCCCGGGACAGCAGCTTCTCCGCCGCGGCCACGACATCGGCGATGCTGTTCAGCGGGGTCCCGACCGCCGCGGCCAACTCCTGCCGGTTCGGCTTGACCAGATCGGGGCCAGCGTCGAGCGCGGCCACCAGCGCCGCACCGCTGGTGTCGACCGCGACCCGGACGCCGTGCTCGGCGAACACCGAAGTCAGGTTCGCGTAGACGCCGTCCGGCACGCCCGGCGGCAGGCTGCCGGACAGCACGGCCCAGGAGGCCGGAGCGTTCTCAATGCCCTGTGACACACACCGGTCCACGACGGTGTCGGCGAGCAGCGCCACCTCCTCGTCGGTCAGCGCCCCGCCGGGGGCGTTGACCTTCGTGGACCGGCCGTCGGCCTCGACCAGCGTGATGTTCGACCGGGTCCAGCCCGCGACCGGGACCTCGGTCACCGGGACGCCCGCCTTCTGCAGCAGCCGCACCAGCTCCTCGCCGTCCGGGCCCGCGCACGGGATCACCGCGTGCGAGTCGACGTCGAAGGCGCGCAGCACCCGGGTCACGTTCACGCCCTTGCCGCCGGGGTCGATCCGCGCGGAGGTGGCGCGCAGCACCTCGCCGCGGCGCAGCGTCTTCAGCGCCAGCGTGCGGTCCAGGCTGGGGTTGAGGGTCAGGGTCACGATCATGCCCGGACCACCCGCACCCCGGCGCCGCCGAAGTCGGCGGCGGTCTCCTCGTCCAGACCGGCGTCGGTGACGAACAGGTCGACGTCGTCCAGGCCGCCGAAGCGGGCCATGCAGTCGTTGCCGACCTTGGTGTGGTCGGCCAGCAGGACGGTGCGCCGGGCCGCGCCGATCATCGCGCGCTTCACCGCCGCCTCGGCCAGGTCCGGCGTGGTCAGGCCGCGGGCCACGGAGACTCCGTTGGTGGCCATGAAGGCCACGTCCACACACAGCTGGGACAGCGGGGCCAGGGCCCATTCGTCCACCGCGGCCAGCGTGCGGCCGCGGATCCGGCCGCCGAGCATCAGGACCGTGAGATTCGGCCGCGCGACCAGCTGCGCGGCCAGCGCGGGGGCGTTCACCACGACGGTCAGCTCCCGGTCGGACGGCAGCACCGAGGCCAGCCGGCCGGTGGTGGTGCCGGCGTCGATGATGATCGAGCCCTCCTCCGGGATCTGGTCCAGCGCCGCCTTGGCGATCCGTTCCTTCTCCGCGGTCATGCTCTGGTCGCGCACGGCCAGCGCCGGCTCGAATCCGAGCCGCTCGACCGGGATCGCCCCGCCGTGCACCCGGCGCACGAAGCCGGCCCGCTCCAGGACGGTCAGGTCCCGGCGGATCGTCTCGGTGGTCACCGTCAGGTCCTCGGCCAGGACCACGACGTCCACCCGGCCGTCGACGCGCGCCTTGTGCAGGATCGCCTGCTGTCGTTCCTCTGCGTACATGGGCTACCCCGGGTGTTCTTGGTTTCCGCGCCGTTTCCCTTTGTTCGTGTTGGTTTTACAGCCGCTTCGGGGGGCTGTCAAGGCTCCGACCTCGGTGGTCGCAGACTTCTGATTCTTTGGTCGGCGGACTCTGGCCGTCCGGCCCGGGCGGGAGTAGCATCCCGGGTGAATTCGTGGATTGAATCGATTTAATCTTCAGCGGGACCACCACAAGCTGTGCACTCCCATCAATGCTCACCGGCTCGTTTCCCCATGCCCGAAAACGTTTCAGGAGGGGTAAGACTGTGAAACACCTACCCGTGGCCGTGCTCGCGTTCGGCCTGACAATCGGTGGTGTCGGCAGCGCCATCGGCGGCCAGACACCGGTCCACGCGAACGCAACGCCACATGCCGCGCCGCAACCGGCGAGGCCGCACAGCGCCGCGACGAACCCCTGCGCCGCCGACAACCTGTCCCCCACCTCGCGAACCGTCGCGCCGGTCGCGGTGTACGGCACCAGCGGGTCCGTCAGCAACGCCTCGGCAGTGCTGAGCGGCCAGAGCACCCGCTTGACCGGAAACGCTTCCGCTGTGACGCTCGACTTCGGCAAGGACGTCGGCGGCGTCGTGTCACTGAACTTCGCCGGCGCCAGCGATTCCTCGCAGAGCGTCGGACTGGCGTTCTCGGAGTCCAGCCAGTTCGTCGGCACCGGCAGTGACGCCTCCAGCGGCGGCGGCGCGGACGGCGCGGTGTTCGCCGCGGTTCCGGCCGGCGGCGGCAGCTACACCATGCCGAAGGACAAGCTGCGCGGCGGATTCAGGTACCTGACACTCTTCCTGAACTCCGGCGGTTACGCCGACGTCAACGGCGTCTCCCTGGCGTTCAGCGCCGCTCCCAACGCCTCGGACCCGGCCGCGTATCCGGACTACTTCTGCTCCAACGACGACACCCTGAACCGCATCTGGTACGCCGGCGCCTACACCACCCAGCTGGACACCATCGACCCGACCGAGGGCCGGGCCTGGCCGCCGCCTTCCTCGGGCTGGGAGAACAACGCCGTCATCGGCACCGGCACCGAGGTGCTCACCGACGGCGCGAAGCGGGACCGCACGGTGTGGCCCGGCGACATGGGCGTCTCGGCGCTCACCGCGTACGTGAGCACCGACGACATGCTCGGTGTCCGCAACTCCCTGACCACGATGTACCAGAGCCAGAGGTCGACCGGCGAGCTGCCGTTCAGCGGCCCCGCGTTCAACCTCTACGGCTCGGACACATACCACATGTGGACCATGATAGGGACGTACACGTACTACCTCGACACCTCCGACAAGTCCTGGCTGGACAGCATCTGGAGCAAGTACCAGCTCGGGATGAGCTTCATGACGGCCAAGATCGACGCCAACAACCTGCTGAACGTCACCAACACGAACGACTGGGCGCGCGGCGACCAGGGCGGGGAGAACATCGAGGCCAACGCCATGCTGTACGAGGCGCTGACCACCGGTGCGCAGCTGGCCACGGCCGAGGGCAACGGCTCGCTGGCCGCGACGTACGCGAATCAGGCTGCGAACATCAAGTCCGCCGTCAACGCCACGCTGTGGGACGGATCGACCGGCGCCTACAAGGACAACCCGGGCAGCACGCTGTACCCGCAGGACGGGAACTCCCTCGCCGTCTGGTACGGCCTGACCACGCCGTCGCAGGCCACTGCGATCGCCGCACACCTGCGCGGGAACTGGAGCAGCCTGGGGGCTCAGGCCCCTGAGTTCAACAACAACCTCTCGCCGTTCTCCGGCTCGATGGAGCTCTTCGCACACTTCGCCGCCGGCGACGACGTCAACGCGCTCAACCTGATCCGCGACGAGTGGGGCTACCAGCTCGCCTCGCCGATCGGCACCGCGAGCACCTTCTGGGAGGGCTTCGCCAACAACGGCACGCTCAACGCGTATGCGAGCTCGTTCACCAGCCTCGCGCACGGCTGGTCGACCGGACCCACCGGCGCGCTGACCACCGACGTGCTGGGCGTCTCCCCCACCGCGCCGTCCGGGACCGCGTACCAGGTCGTTCCGCATCCCGGCGACCTGACGCACGTCGAGGGCCTGCTGACGGTGGCTGCCGGCAAGCAGATCCAGGCGAGCTACGACCACACCACCGCCGGCGACTTCAGTCTGCACGTGGACTCCTCGACCAACAGCGGCTCCACCGGCGTGATCGCGGTGCCGACGTGGGGCCAGAGCCGGACGGTCACGGTGAACGGGCAGACCGCGTGGAACGGCAGCGCGTTCGTCGGAGCGTCCGGGATCGGGAGCGCCGACACCGACGGCCAGTACGTGTACTTCCGCGGCGTCAGGCCCGGCGCGTACACCCTCGCGTACAGCGCCTCGGCGGCCGCCCCGCCGATCAGCTACCGCGCGCTGCCGGGGACCTGGACGCGCTGCGCCGCCGAGAACGGCACCTGCGCGGTGAACGGGACGTCGGTGATCGCCTTCGGCGCCGGCGCGCGCTTCAACTACCTGCAGACCGGCAGCGCCACCAGCTGCTCGGATGCGGCCTTCGGCGACCCCGCCAACGGCGTCGCGAAGTGGTGCTACGTACAGACCACGCAGCCGCCGTCGCCGGGGTGGCAGCAGTGCGCGACCGAGAACCAGAACTGCTCCTACAACGGCCTGATGACGATCGCATTCGGCGCGAACGGCACGTACAAGTTCGCCACCCTCGGCAGCAACGGCACCGCCTGCAACGACGCGGTCTTCGGCGACCCCACCCCGGGCGTGGCCAAGGCCTGCTACCTGCTCGGCCCGCCCCCGACCTTCACGACCTGGACGGCCTGCGCGGCCGAGACCGGCACCTGTGCCTTCTCCGGCAGCCACGAGGTGGCCTTCGGCGCGAACGGCCGGTACTACTTCGGCACCTTCACCGGCGGGACTCCCTGCACGAACACCGTGTTCGGCGACCCGGCGTTCGGCTCGGCGAAGGCGTGCTACGTGCAGTAGCGCGCGCATGACGCGGCCGCCGGCCGGCGTGGTGTCGCCACGTCGGTCGGCGGCCCTTGCGTCGCCGTCCGTATGAATCGATTCATAATCGATCACCGGAGAGCTCCGCAAGACCTTGAGTTTTGAATCAAGCTACTTACATTCGCTCGTTGCTGACGATCGTTGCTGATCAGTTCATGTTTTCGGTGCGCCATAGCTACCCAAATCCACACCCTGCCCAGCCGCCCCGGCTCCGCCACCCTTGACGCACCCGACCCCCGGAGCTAACCTCGCCGCAATTTCATTGAAACAATTCACTCGTCGCTCGGCGGCAACGCCGGGCAGACCCAGGAGTGTCGTCTCATGATGAAACCCGACCCGGAGCCCGACGTTCCGGTCCTCTCGCTGGAGGGGGTGAGCAAGTCCTTCGGTGCTGTGCGTGCGCTGCGTTCGGTGTCCCTCTCGCTGTTCGCCGGGGAGGCGCACGCGCTGGCCGGTGAGAACGGGGCCGGCAAGTCGACGCTGATCAAGGTGCTGGCCGGGGTGCACCGGCCGGATGAGGGACGCGTGCTGCTGGACGGCGTGCCGGTGGAGTTCGGCGGGCCCGCCGCGGCGCGCGACGCCGGTGTGGCCGTCATCTACCAGGAACCGACGTTGTTCCCCGACCTGAGCGTGGCGGAGAACATCTTCATGGGGCGCCAGCCCCAGCGCTCGTTCGGCCGCGTCGACCACCGCGCGGTGCACCAGGCCGTGGCGGCGCTGTTCGCCCGGCTCGGCGTCGCGATGGATCCGGAGCGCCCCGCGCGCGGACTGTCCATCGCCGACCAGCAGCTGGTCGAGATCGCCAAGGCGCTGTCCTTCGACGCGCGGGTGCTCATCATGGACGAGCCGACCGCGGCGCTCACCGGCAGCGAGGTGGCGCGGCTGTTCACGGTGGTGCGGGCGCTGCGGGAGCAGGGGGCCGCGGTGCTGTTCATCTCGCACCGGCTCTCGGAGGTGTTCGAGCTCTGCCAAAGGGTCACGACGCTGCGCGACGGGGCGCTGGTGGCCGCCGAGCCGCTGGCCGGGCTGACCGAGGCCGACCTGGTGCGGCGCATGGTCGGCCGCACGCTCGACGAGCTCTACCCCAAGCAGCCGGCCGAGATCGGCGAGGTCGCCCTCGATGTCAGCAGGCTGACCCGCGAGGGCGTCTTCACCGACGTCTCCTTCCAGGTGCGCTCCGGCGAGATCGTGGGCCTGGCCGGGCTGGTCGGCGCCGGACGCAGCGAGGTCGCGCGCGCCGTGTTCGGCATCGACCGCTTCGACGCCGGACAGGTCGCGGTGGCGGGGCGGAAGCTCAAAGCGGGGTCGCCGAGCCTGGCGATGGCCGCGGGCCTGGCCCTGGTCCCGGAGGACCGGCGGGCGCAGGGCCTGATCATGCAGATGAGCGTCGAGCGCAACATCGGCCTGGCCGATCTGCGCTCGACGACGACCGCCGGGCTGGTCAGCCGGCGCGCCGAACGCGACCGCGCGGTGGACTGGGCGGCCAAGCTCCAGGTGAAGTACGCGCGGCTGTCCGATCTGGTCGGCACGCTGTCCGGCGGCAACCAGCAGAAGGTCGTGCTGGCCAAGTGGCTGGCCACCGGGCCGCGGGTGCTGATCGTCGACGAGCCCACGCGCGGCATCGACGTCGGCACCAAGGCCGAGGTCCACCGGCTGCTCTCGCAGCTGGCGGCGGACGGCGTCGCGGTGCTGATGATCTCCTCGGACCTGCCGGAGATCCTGGGCATGGCCGACCGGGTCCTGGTGATGCGCGAGGGCCGGATCAGCGCCGAGATCTCGCGTGCGGGCGCCACCGAGCAGACCGTGATGGCGGCGGCCACCGGCGCGGCGGTCGGGGACGCGGCAGGGGGCGCGATATGACGGCCTCCACGACGGCGGCCGAGCAGCCGCTGCTCGCCGCCGAGGCGCCCCGGGCCCTGCTGGACCGGGTGCTGCGGATGCGCGAGCTGGCGATCCTGGTGGTGCTGGCCGTGATGCTGGCGGCCACGCAGATCGACAACACGTCGTTCCTGTCCCAGCAGGGAATCAAAGACCTGCTTCTCAATGGCACGATCCTGATACTCGTGGCGGTCGGCGAGGCGGTCGTGGTGATCACCGGCAACGTCGACCTGTCGGTCGGCTCGGTGCTCGGCGTCACGGCCTTCGCGGCCGGCGATCTGTTGCGGCACGGCGGGAATCCGGTCCTGGCGATCGGATTGGCGGTGGTCCTCGGAGCCGGCTTCGGCGCCTTCAACGGGATCCTCGTGGGCCTGGGCCAGGTGCCCTCGCTGGTGGTCACGCTGGGCACGCTCTACATCATCCGCGCGCTGGACTCGATCTGGGTCGGCTCCCGCGAGGTCACCGCGAGCCTGTTGCCGAGCGGGTACAAGAGTTTCGGCCACAACGGGATCTGGGCGATCCCGTATCTGGCGCTGCTGGCCACGGTCGTGCTGATCGCGGTCGGGTACTTCCTGCGCAACTACCGCAGCGGCCGGGAGTGCTACGCACTCGGCTCGCACGCGCAGGCTGCGGCGCTGGCCGGCGTTCCGGTTCGGCGGCGCGTTCTGGGTGCCTTCATATTGTGCGGCGCGCTGGCAGGTCTGGCCGGGGCGCTGTATCTGGCCCGCTTCAGTTACGCCGACGCCGGAACCGGCAGCGGCTTCGAGCTGACCGTCGTCTCGGCCGTGGTGGTCGGCGGCGTCGGCTTCACCGGGGGTACGGGCAGCGTCTACGGCGCGGCGCTCGGCGCGCTGCTGCTCACCTCCATCAACAGCGTCCTGCCCGCGATCGGCGTCAGCTCGGTGTGGGTCGAGGCGATCGACGGGGTCCTGCTGCTGCTGGCCATCTCGGTGGACCGGGTGGTGGCGCTGCGGATCGCCGGGCTGTTGCGCAGCCGGGCCCGACAGGTGAGGAGCGGCACCGATGACTGACGCCCCGGAAACCCTGACCACACAAGGGATCGGACGCCGGCCGGCCCTGATCGGCGCCGTCCGGTGGGACACCGTCGTCGGGGCGCTGCTGGTGATCCTGATCGGCGTCTCCTACAGCACCGTCGGCGGTTTCGGCAACGCGTTGAACATCAGCTTCCTGATCGGCAACACGCTGCCGGTCGCGGCGATCGCGCTGCCGATGACGATGCTGGTGGCGGCCGGCGAGATCGACCTGTCGGTGGGCTCCACGGTGGGCCTGTCCGGGGCGGTGATGGGCGCGCTGTGGAACCACGGCGTGGACATCAACGCGATCATCGTGGTCTGCGCCCTGCTCGGCGTGGTCTGCGGCCTGGTCAACGCGCTGCTGGTGACCCGGCTCGGGCTGCCCTCGCTGGCGGTCACGATCGGCACGATGGCGCTGTACCGGGGCGTCGCGCAGATCGTGCTCGGCTCGAACTCGGTCACCGACTTCCCGCAGAACTACCTGAACTTCGGCTCCGGGCGCCTGGGCGGCTCGTTCCTGCCGACGGCCGTGCTGCCCTGGCTGGTGCTGGCGGCGCTGGCGATCGTGGTGCTGCACGCCACCGGCTTCGGCCGCTCGGTGTTCGCCGTCGGCGCCTCGCCGGAGGCCGCGTGGTACGCCGGGGTCCGGGTCAAGCGGGTCAAGCTGTCGCTGTTCGTGGCCACCGGGCTGATCTCCTCGCTCACCGGCGTGTTCTGGGTGCTGCACTACGCCAGCGCCACGTACAGCAACGCCACCGGGCTGGAGCTGTCGGTGGTGGCCGCGGTGCTGCTCGGCGGCGTGGACTTCGACGGCGGCCGGGGCACGCTCGGCGGCGCGATCGCCGGGGTGTTCCTGCTCGGCACGCTGCAGAACGTGATGAGCCTGGCCGACGTCTCCGCGCAGTCCCAGACGGTCGTCACCGGCGTGCTGCTGACCGTTTCCGTGCTCGGGCCGCGGGTGGCCCGGCAGGTGTTCGCCAGGCAAGCCCGACTCCAACCAATGAGGGGAAAGTCATGAGCACAGTCCTGATACGCAACGCTCCGCGACCGCGGCGTAAGGCTCCGCGCGCCGTCGCGGCCCTGGCCGCGAGCGGCCTGATAGCGCTGAGCCTGAGCGCGTGCGGCGGCGCCACCAAGAGCTCCACGGACAAGGCCGCGTCCTCCGCGCCGGCCGCGACGCAGAGCGGGTCGGCCGATCCCAACGCCGCGACCAAGAAGGGCTTGACCGTCGCGTTCCTGCCCAAGCAGGTCAACAACCCGTACTTCAACATTTCCGACGCCGGCGGCAACACCGCGTTGACCTCACTCGGCGAGAGTTATAAGGAGGTCGGCACCACCAGCGCCACCGACACCGCCGGGCAGGTGTCCTACGTCAATACCCTGACCCAGCAGCACGTGTCGGCCATCGCGGTGTCCGCGCAGGACCCCGGCGCGCTGTGCACGGCGCTCAAGCAGGCGATGAGCGCGGGGATCAAGGTGGTCACGTACGACTCGGACACCGATCCGGGCTGCCGACAGGTGTTCGTGTCCCAGGCCAGCTCTGAGGCGCTGGGCCGCAGCGAGGTCGATCTGCTGGGCAAGGAGCTCAACTACAGCGGGCAGATCGCGATCCTGTCGGCGGCGCAGACCGCGACGAATCAGAACGCGTGGATCGGCTACATGCAGGACGAGTTGAAGAAGCCGCAGTACGCGAACATGAAGCTGGTGAAGATCGCCTACGGCAACGACGACGCGCAGATGTCGTTCCAGCAGACGCAGGGGCTGTTGCAGCAGTACCCGGATCTGAAGGGGATCATCTCGCCGACCACGGTCGGGATCAAGGCCGCCGCGCAGTACCTGGACGGCTCGCAGTACAAGGGCAAGGTACTGCTCACGGGGCTGGGGACGCCGAACGACCTGCGGTCGTACGTCCAGGACGGGACCGTGAAGGCGTTCGAGCTGTGGGATCCGGGCAAACTCGGACAGCTCGCCGCCTACACCGCGGTCGCGCTGGCGTCCGGGCAGATCTCCGGCACCCAGGGGCAGACATTCACCGCCGGGACGCTGGGGAGCTTCACGATCGGCGCGCAGGGGGTGGTCACGCTCGGTGCGCCGACGGTGTTCGACTCCACGAACATCGGTCAGTTCAACTTCTAGCCGGACTTCGCAGCTGCCGGCCGGGCGGCGTGGCGTGATCGCTGCGCCGCCGGGCCGCGCAGCTTGATCGTGATGGTGATGGTTGTGGTGATGGTCAACGTGATCGGGAACCGAGCATGATCGTCATCAAGGACGTGGCACGGCGCGCGGGCGTGTCCGTGGGCACCGTCTCCAACGTCATCAACAACCCCGACCGGGTCGGCGCGGAAACGCGCCGCCGGGTCGAGGCGGCCATCGACGAGCTGGGGTACGTGCGCAACGTGCACGCCCGCCAGCTGCGCGTCGGCCACAGCCGCATCGTCGGGCTGCTGGTGCTGGACCTGGGGAACCCGTTCTTCGTCGACGTGGCGCGCGCGGCCGAGCGGGCGGCGCACCGCGCGGGGCTGGGCGTGATGGTGTGCACGAGCAACCAGAGCGCCGCCGAGGAGGCCGAGTACCTGGCGCTGTTCGCCGAGCAGCGGGTCCGCGGCGTGCTGCTGACCCCGGCGGACGGCACCGGCCGCAGCGTCGAGGCCTTCCGCCGGCACGGGATCCCGTTCGTGCTCGTGGACCGGGTCGGGTCCGGCGGCGCGGGCTGCTCGGTGTCGGTGGACGACGTCGTCGGCGGCACCCTGGCGGTCCGGCACCTGACGGCCGCCGGCCACCGGCACATCGCCTACGTCAGCGGACCGTCACACCTGCAACAGATCCGCGACCGCCGGGCCGGCGCGCACGCCGCGCTGGCCGAGGCGGGCCTCGGCCCGGAGGCGCTGACCGAGCTGCCGACGCAGACGCTGGACGTGGCAGCGGGCCGCGACGCAGCGAGTCGCCTGCTCGGACTACCGCACCGCCCGACTGCGGTGTTCTGCGCGAACGACCTGATCGCCCTCGGCGTGTTGCAGACGCTGTTCGCCGCCGGCATCGACGTCCCGCACGATCTGGCCATCGTCGGCTACGACGACATCGAGTTCGCCGCCGCGGCTGCCGTGCCACTCACTTCGGTGCGCCAGCCCGGCGCGGCGATGGGGAGCTTGGCTGCGGAGCTGCTGTTGGACGAGCTGGCCGAGGACGGCGGGAGCGACGAGCACGGCGGGCACGATGGGCACGGCGGGCACGCGCACCGGCAGGTGGTGTTGCAGCCGGAGTTGGTGGTGCGGCGGTCGTCGTTGCGGGGAGCGCCTTAGAAGCGGTGTGCGGTTACGAGGGCTGGGACAGGCCGTCGTCCCGTAGCGCTGCGCTGTCCGCCGACCGAGCGTGAGGCAGGCGCCAAAGGTCGGCGGCCTGGCGGCGCTGGTCGTCGGTGAGCAGGCTGTCGGCCTTCACCGCGGCGAACTCTCGGATCAGGTCGTGGAGCAGGTAGCGGCCGTGGCGGGGGGATTGGAGCAGGTTCAGGTCGACCAGACGCTCCAGGATCTGTTCGGCGTCGGCGGGTGGTCGGTCGAGCAGGGAGGCGGCGACTGGGAGACCCAGTTCCGTGCCGTTCCACAAACCCAGTAAGCACAACGAGGTCGCCAGTGTGGTCCCGGAGCCCGTGGCTGCGAGCGCGGCGAATGCGGTCTCGAAGGTCGCGCGTACGTCGTGGTCGCCGTACCTGAGTTCGTCGAAGAAGCGCGCACCGTCGGCACCGTTCGGGCGCGCGAGGCGGCTGGCCAGGTCCGCGATCTGCCAGGTGGGCCGAGCGGCAATACGTCCGCCGGCGGCGCGCAGGGCCAACGGCAGACCGGCGCAGGCGGCCAGGATCTCCGCGGTCGCCTCGGGTTCGGCAGTGGTGCGCTCCGCGCCAGCCATGCGCACCAACAGCGTGTGCGATTCGGGCGGTGTCAGGGGGCTGAGTGAGACGCGCAGTGCGCCGGCTATGCCGACGTGCCGGTCCCGCGTGGTCGCCAGCAGGACCGATCCCGGGGCGGAGGGGATGAGCGGGGCCAGCTGCTTGCCGTCGTGGACGTCGTCGAGCAGGACCAGCACTCGGCGCTCGGCCAGCAGGCTGCGGTAGAGCGCGCCGCGTTCCAGGCCGGAGGTCGGCAGGTCGGCCGGGGCGATGCCGAGCAGGCGCAGGAACGAGGTGAGGACGTCGTGCGGATCGGCCGGTGACGGCGAGCTACCGAGCAGGTCGGCGTAGAGCTGGCCGTCCGGGAAGCGGTCGGTGAGCAGGTGAGCGGCGTGCGTTGCGAGCGCGCTCTTGCCGACGCCTGCCATGCCATCGATGACCACGGCGAAGGCGGCGCGCGACTCCAAAGATCGGGTCACTGCTTCGACGATGCGGCGAAGTTCGTCTTCACGGCCCGTGAAATCGGCGGTATCCCAAGGCAGCGTGCGCGGCGTGGGCCAGGCGACAAAAGACGCGTTCAGCTCGTCATCCGTGCCCTCCGGCTCGGCGATCGCGGTCTCGGCGGCTCCGTCACCAACCCCGTCAGCGACCGCCGCCTTCTTCCCGGCGTCCATCGCCAATATCCCCTGATGCAGCGCCCGTAACTCAGGGCTCGGCTCCATTCCCAGGTCCCGGACCAGCACCGCGCGCAGCAGCCGATACACCTGTAGTGCCTCGGCCCGGCGGTCGGCGGCGGCCAGCGCGGACATCAGCAGCGCGTAGGCGGGCTCGCGGTGTGGGTGGTCGGCGGCCAGCCGGCGCAGCGGGGCCACGGCGTCGGCGGCGCGGCCCAGCGCGATGTCCGCGCGGGCCCGCAGCTCGATCGCCTCCACCCGCAGCTCGGCCCAGGCCGCGGCCTCCTCCAGGTGCAGCAGTTCAGAAGGCACGTCGGCCAGCGGCTCGCCGCGCCACAGCGCCAGCGCCTCGGCGGCGAACCGGGCCGCCGTGTGCCAGTCGCCGGCCGCGGCTGCGGCCTGGCCGGCCTGGTAGCGCGCCACGAAGATCCTGGTGTCCAGCTCGGTGCCGGGGTCGAGCAGGATGCGGTAGCCCGGCGCGGCGGTCTCCAGGCGGCCGGCCTCCGAGCCGAGGCAGCGGCGCAGGCGCATCACGTGGCTGCGCAGCGTCGTCACCGCGCCGTCCGGCGGGTCGGCGCCCCAGACCGCGTCCACGAGCCCGTCCACGCTGACCACGCGGTTGGCCTGACACAGCAGCGCGGCCAGCAAAGCCCTGGTCCGAGCGGACGGCAGGGGCGACGGGACTCCGTCCAGCCGGATGTCCACCGGACCCAACAGCCCGAACCAAACGGTAGAGCTCACCCCCGCGCCCCTTCCCCAAACCCTTGTTCAACACGTATTCAACACCAAACCTGGAGACTGACGCGGTCATATGTCGACGCAAGCGTCTTGACGCTCGCTGTCCGCGGCACTCGGGGGAGGTGAGAGCGACGAAGACGATCATGGTGCGTGCACGCCACGCGGCCACACCGGCGATCCGCCGGTCGTCGGCACGGGCTGCCGCCGTACCGGGCGTCGTCGACTCGCTCCTTCACGTCCAGCGCCGCGAAGACCCGTTCCGCGACCGCCCGGCCGGAACGGCGACGGCGCAGCCCGTCCTTGCGGCGGCGGCAGCATGACGGGAACGGCGACCGGGTACGTCAGCATGCTGACCACCCCCGCCCCGCCGGTCCCGCCGACCGCGTGCCGGCGGTCCGGACATCCCAGGAGTCCCTTGTCCGGCCCCGGTTTCACCTACTACGGCGTCGGCGGGTGGACCCAGGACTGAACGTCACCCACCCGTCCACGCACATCACATCTCTCGGGGAGTTTCTCAACACCATGTCAACGGCAAAGAAGCGTTCGAAGATACTGTCCGTCGGGTCCATCCCGATGGCCACGGCCGTCATCGCGGCCCTGGGCATGTCGACCGCCCACGCGCAGGGCAACGACACCAACAACGGCCAGACCGACTCCCTCGGCCGGGTCGCGATCGGCGGGACCCAGCCGGCCTGGGCCACCCCGGCCACCGAGAAGGCCGCGGTCCCGGCGACCCAGACCATCAGCACCCGGATCTTCCTGGCCGGCCAGAACGCCGACCAGCTGGCCTCCATGGCCCAGTCGATCTCCGAGCCGGGCAGCGCGAACTACCACAAGTACCTGACGCCCGCGCAGGTCAAGTCGGAGTTCGGCGCGACCGCCGACCAGGTCAAGACGGTCACCGACTGGGCGACCGGGGCCGGCCTGAAGGTCACCTCGATCGGCGACGGCTACGTCGAAACCTCAGGCCCGGCCTCCACGGTCCAGGCCGCCTTCGGCACCACGATCGCCAACTACGCCGCCCCCGACGGCCAGAGCCACTACGCGCCGTCCTCGGCCGCGATGCTGCCGGCGCACGTCGCCAGCGTGATCTCCGGCATCTCCGGGCTCTCCGACACGCCGACGGTGAACAAGCCGGCGCTGGCCACCGCCCCGGCCGCGGCCAAGGGCGCCGCCGGCAGCGCGGGCGCCACGGGCACCGCCAAGGGCAGCCCGGCCGCCTCGGCGCACCCGGGCAGCTCGACGTTCGTCACCAGCTGGTGCTCCACCTACTGGGGTCAGCAGAGCTACGCCGGCATCCCGGCCCCGATCTGCGGCTACGACGGCGAGCAGCTGCGCAGCGGCTACGGCATGGCCAGCTCCGGCCTGACCGGCAAGGGCGCGACGGTCGCGATCATCGACGCGTACCTGAACCCGAACATGGTCTCCGACATGCAGACCTACAACGCCCAGTTCCACCAGCAGCAGCTCCGCCAGGGCCAGTACACCGAGTCGGCGAACCCGGCGGCGTTCAACAACAAGTCGGCCTGCGGCGCCGACAAGTGGAACCAGGAGCAGGCGCTCGACGTCGAGGCCGTGCACAACATGGCTCCGGACGCGAACATCGTCTACGTCGCTGCGAACTCCTGCAACGACAACGACCTGATGGACGCGTACTCCTCCGTAGTCAACAACCACTCGGCGGACATCGTCTCGGGCTCGATCGACGGCCTGATGCACACCAACGGCTGGAACCAGGACGCCGCCACGCGCGCCGCCTACGACCGCATCTTCATGCGGGGCGCCCTGGAGGGCATCGCCTTCAACTTCGCCACCGGCGACTGCGGCGACAACGACCCGGCGAACGCGGCCACCGGCGGCAACTGCCAGTCCGACTCGGCCGGCAAGCAGTCCGCGTGGCCGGCCAGCTCGCAGTGGGTCACCGCGGTCGGCGGCACCTCGCTGAAGGTCGACAAGAACGGCAACTACGGCGGGGAGGAGCCCTGGGGCGACTACCTGACCCCGGCCGGCAACCCGGCGCACCTGCAGGCCGGCCGCTTCGACGGCGGCGCCGGCGGCGGCACCTCCACCGACGTGCCGCAGCCGTTCTACCAGACCGGCTCGGTCCCGGCCTCAATCTCGCAGACCGCGCCGAACGGCGCGCATCTGAGCCACCCGATGCGGGTCACCCCGGACGTGTCCATGGACGGCGCGCCGGAGACCGGCATGGCCGTCTACGACGCCCCGGGCGGGAACCCGGACTGGTCGCCGATCGGCGGCACCTCGCTGGCCACCCCGCTGTTCGCCGGCGTCGAGGCGCTGCAGATGCAGGCGCACGGCGGCGTCGCTCCGGGCTTCGAGAACGCGACGATCTACTCCAACGCCAGCAAGTTCCGTGACATCACCACGAACGGCAACCTGGAGACGATCTACCCGCAGGCGTACGACTCGAGCGGGAACGTCACCACCGCGCAGGTCGCCATCATGGGCCAGGACACCTCGCTCAAGGCCGGCCCCGGCTACGACACGGCCACCGGCCTCGGCTCCCCGACCCTCGGCTTCGTGCAGGGCTCGTACGACGCCGACCGCGTGGGCCGCATCGCCGGCGCGGACCGCTACCAGACCGGCATCCAGATCTCGCAGCAGCAGTACGCGACGGGTTCGGCCAACGCCGTGGTCCTGGCCATCGGCACGAACTACCCCGACGCGCTCGCGGGCGTGCCGCTGGCCAAGAAGATGGGCGGCCCGCTGCTGCTCACCCCGGGCAACGTGACCGACCCGCAGGTGGTCGCCGAGATCCACCGGGTCCTCAAGCCCGGCGGCAAGGTCTACGTGCTCGGCGGCACGGCCGCGATCACCCCGAAGGTGGTCAACGGCCTGGGCCTGCCGGCCGGACAGGTCACCCGCATCGGCGGCGTGGACCGCTTCGACACCGCGCTGAAGATCGCCGGCGCCCTGGGCAACCCGAGCCACGTGGTCCTGGCCACCGGCAACGGCTTCGCCGACGCCCTGGCCTCCGGCCCCTACGCCTCCACCGTGTTCGCCGACAACGGCAACCCGGCGGCGATCCTGCTGACGAACGACAAGACCATGAACCCGGCGGTCGCGGCCTACGCGCACAACGCCAAGGCCGTCACCGCCGTCGGCGGCCAGGCCGTGGCCGCGGCGACCGGCGCCCACCTGGCCAACCTGACCAAGTTCGCCGGCTTCGACCGCTACGACACCGCAGCCCAGGTCGCCGGCACCTTCCACGGCGAGCACATCGCGGGCGTGGCGACCGGCCTGTCCTTCGCCGACGCCCTCACCGGCGCCGCCCAGCTGGCCCAGGCCGGCGGCCCACTGGTCCTGACGAACGTGACCAACCTGCCCTCCTACACGGCGAACGCCCTGCACGGCATCAACGCCTCACTGGGCGGCTCCGGCCTCATCGAGATCTTCGGCGGCCCGGTCGCGATCAACATGCCGACCGAGTACGCGATCGCCGCCGCCGCCGGCGCGATCGTCGAGGGCTGATTCAGCAGGGCACTGATGTAGTGGTGTGACAGGCTCCCCGGCCTGAGTCCGCGCTCCGCCTTCGTGGCGGGGCGCGGACTTTTTGGTGGTGCGGTTGGTGGGTGGCGACGGCGCAGCGCGACCGGCCGCGTGGTTCGCCGGTTCCGACCGGACCATGCGGGGTGTTGGTTCTGGGTCCCTCGCCGCGTCAGCGGGCGCAGCCAACCTGCCCGGTTTGGCGGTGTCAAGCCGAACGGAGCCGGACCACAGCAGCAGCGATCCGGCTTGATTCCGCCAAACCGGGCTGGTTCCGTAAGGCGACGACGCGGCGAGGGACCCAGAACCCGGCGACCACAAGCAGCACCGCCACCTAACAACGCGACGCAGGCAACAGCGGATAGAAAGCCGAACAGTCGCGGGCCGGCGGCAAACAGCCCGACGCGCGGGTCGCCCCCTCGTCGAGGAGGCCCGCCAGAGGCCTCAACGCACCCACCAAACGCGGCCGCCACCCGCCAGACCAAACGCATGCGCAGTGACTCGGACCGACGCGCGATCGTGCACGCGAACACCGCCAGCCGCCAGCGCGACGCATCTCGCACAACCGAACTGCGTCCCCTGCGAGGCCATCCAACCATGCGCGAAGCCGTCAAAAAACGCCTGTAAACCCACAGCCCAACCGCACTGCTTCTCGCATGAACCAGGGAAAGAGTGAGCACGTACCGTTCAGACAGCTGATTCAGTACTCGGCACCCTCACGAACCCTGACCAAGGAGCTGCGCATGGAGCCGGACGCCACCGCCCAGAGCGCCCAGGGCGCTCAAAACCCCCAGAGCGCCCAGAACCCCCAGAACCCCTTCCCCAG
>NZ_JAACYW010000165.1 GCF_015356825.1 Catenulispora rubra
CTTTTCACGATACGGCCACGGCGACCGCCGAGATCTACACTTATGCGGTCGTCGGCAGCGTCAGTTGTGTATAAGAGACAGGAAGGACACCGTTCAAGCAGCTAGGGCTGGAGACCTCATGATCCTGATTACGGGTGCCACCGGGAACGTCGGCCGGATCGTCGTGGAGCGGCTGGCCGCCGAAGGCCACGACGTGCAGGCCCTGAGCCGCCGGCCCTCGCAGACCGAGTGGCCGTTCGGAGTGCAGGCCGTCGAGGGGGACCTGAGCGACGCGGCGTCCCTCGGCCCGGCCCTGGAGGGCGTCGAGTCGGTCTACCTGTTCCCGGCGCCGGGCCTCGGCGCCGACTTCGTCGCCGCGGCCGAGGCCGCCGGAGTGCGGCACGTGGTGCTGCTGTCGTCCGGAGCCGTGGACGACGACCTGGACGTCCAGGACGGCCCGATCGCCACCCGGCACTTCGAGATCGAGCACCTGCTGCGCGCCTCCGGCCTGCGCTGGACCTTCCTGCGCGCGGACACCTTCGCCGTCAACAGCCTGCCCTGGGGCTACCAGACCAAGAACGGCGACGAGATCCGCGGCGCCTACGCCGAGGCCGCCGCTCCCGTCGTCCACGAGGCCGACATCGCCGACGCCGCCGTGGCCGCCCTGACCACCGAGGGCCACGACGGCAAGGCCTACCGGATCACCGGCCCGGAGCTCCTGACGCACGCCGACCAGGCCCGGATCCTCGGCGAGGTGCTGGGCCGGCCGATCCGCTACGTCGAGATCGACGTGGAGCAGGTGCGCCGGCAGATGGGAGCCTTCGTCCCGGCCCCGATCCTGGCCGACATCCTGAAGTTCTGGGAGCGGTCGCTGGAACACCCGCACGCCGTGAGCCCGGACGTCGAGACCCTCACCGGACACAAGGCGCGCGATTTCCGCAGCTGGGTCGAGGAGCACGCCGACGCCTTTTAGGTAGTACATCAGGGCACTGAAAAGGCCGCTCCCGACCGCCGCGAACGGCGACCGGGAGCGGTCTTCAAGCGCCCTTCAAACAGCCTTCAACCAACGTCCAGCGTCAGCTGACCGTCAACGCGGTGTCGTCGATCACCCACGAGGTCGGGTCCTCGTAGTCGTTGGTCCCGGTGAACTCCAGCGTCACGGTCTTGCCCGCGTACTGCGCCAGCGACATGCTCTGCTGCGCGAAACCGCTGTTGGCGTTCAGGTTCGTGAACGTCTTCAGCGTCCCCAGCGCGTTGCCCGAGCCGTCCAGCACCTGCACGGTCAGCTTGTCGTAAGCCTTCGTCTTGCTGGTCTCCGTGGTGTCGGTGTGCAGCCAGAAGCTGAACGTGTACGTCGAGCAGCCGCTCGGAATCGCACAGACTGCGACAGCGTGTCGGTGGTGCTGACGTTGCCGCCCAGCCACCCGTCCCACGAACCGGAGTGCGCCGGCTCGTCAGCGGTGTCGTTGTTGATGATGTCGCCGGACGAAGTAGTCCACGCGGTGTCGCCGGTCCCGTCCTCGAACCCGGGGTCGCCCAGCAGCTGGCCGGCGCCGGCGCCGGCGCAGCCGCCGCCGGTCCCGCCGGCCGCGCTGATGCTCCAGCTGAATGTGGTGCTGCCGGAGGCGCCGGTGCCGTCGGTGGCGGTGACGGTCACCGAGCTGGTGCCCGCGGTGGTCGGGGTGCCGGAGACGGCGCCGGTCGAGCTGTTGATCGCCAGGCCGGCGGGCAGGCCGCTGGCCGCGTAGGTCAGGGTCTGGCCCGCGGCCGAGTCGGCGGCCGAGACCTGCACGGAGGCCGCAGTCCCGACGGTGCCGGTCTGGTTGTCCGGGTTGCTGACCGTCACGGTCGAGGTGCTGCCGCCGCCACCGCTCGGCGTCTGGTTGAAGTCGGCGGTGAAGGTGTTCTCGATGCCGGTCAGCACGCCGGAGTCGGAGATGATCAGGCCGAGCTCGCGGTTGTGGTTCAGCGAGTTGTCCGAGAAGTTCTCAGAGCCCTGGAACACCTTCGCGCTCGACGTGCCGTAGTCGGCGACGATCGCCTTGGCGTGCACGTAGAAACCGGTCTGCGAGGTGTACTGCGTGACCTTCACGCCGGCCGCCTCGACCTGGCTGATCTGGCTGTTGTACTTGCCGCCGGTGTTCTCGAGCACGCAGCGCACCGTCACGCCGCGCTGCGCCGCCGCCACGATCGCGCTGACCAGCGCCGGGTCGCCGAACTCCTCCTCCTGCACGTCCAGCGTCCTGGTGGCGCCGTTGATCAGCGCGAGCAGGTGGGTCTGCGAGTCGGTCGGCGACCAGACCAGGTTGTCGCCGTCGTTCGGGGTGATCGAAGTGTCGGTGAAGTCGGCACCGAAGACCTGCTCCACGGCCGCGACGTCGTTCTGGTCGGTGTCGAAGACCGAGTAGTCGCGCGAGGTCGCGTAGTAGGTGCTGTCCAGGTTGCCGGTGCTGATCCAGGACGTCGCGCCGTCGACGGTGATCGTCTTCTGGTGCGTGTAGGTGAACACCGAGGAGCTGTAGACGACCGGTACGCCGCCGGCCTGCAGGGTGCTGTAGGCCGCGCTGTTCACCGAGGTCTGCTTGCCGTCCAGGATCACCCGGACCTGGACGCCCGCCTTCTGCTTGTTCACCAGCGCCGTGGTGATGGTGGTGTCGCGCAGCTCGTACATCGTGACGTCGATGGTCTTGGTGGCGCTGTTGATAAAGCTGTAGATCGCGTTCTCGCCCTGGTCGGGCAGGATCAACAGGCTGTAGGTGCCGGCGGCGTGGGCGGCCGGCGCCAGCATCGCGCCGGACGCGGCGGTCGCGGTGGCGACCACGCCGAGCCCGAAACGGCGGATGGCAGATCTGAGCATTCCGGTTCTCCTGAAGAGAGGTGGCGGATGGTTTGTGGGCGAGGGCGATGAGGCTGTGAGGGCCGGGCAGGGCCCCTAACAGGGCTGAACCCACAAGGGAAAGTACAGATCAGCACTTAAGGCGCATAGGGTACTTGACAGAACTTTTAGATGAACAAGGCCTGTCGCAGGAGTGCGCGGTTTAAATGCGCGCACGGCGATATGGGCGCCGGTCTGTCTCGGCGCCTGGCAAGCCTTCCAGAATGCCCGACCATCGATGATCGACTCAAGAGGATGGTGCGCTCGGCTAGAGTCGGTGCGATCCGGTCGCGGGTGGCGAATGCAGGGGGGTGCCGACAATGATGGACATAGTCGATTTCGTGCAGCGATTTGAGGAGCCCGCCGCGCAATTGTTGGCGACGGTTCACGCGGCTAAAAGCGCACCTTTAGATGCTCCCATTACCTGGACTGGCAAAGGCCCTGCGGTGGTGGCGATCGGTGACGACGGCGCGCTGCTCGGCTTCCTGGCGGCGACCGTCGGCGGCTCCCCGGGCTCTTTCGTGGCGAAGGTCCGGCTGCACCAGCACGCCGCGTGCGGCGACGACGCGCGGATGACGTACCGGCACATGTACCGGGCGCTGTCGGAGCAGCTGGTGGAGATCGGCTGCTTCGAGCACACCGTGGCGGTCGCCGTCGATCGTCCGGAGGTCGTGAACGCCTTTGTGGAGCTGAGTTTCGGCTTCGACCAGATTAAGGGTCTGCGTTCGATGACGCCTCCCGACGATGCGCGGGCGCAGCGGGTGCACGCGGCGGGGGACGTCGTGTTGCGTGCGGCCGTTCCCGGGGATCTCGCCCGGATCGTCGACCTCACGTGGGAGTTGCAGCAGTTCCACGCCGAGGCGCCGATGTTGCGGCCGGCGGTGGTCGACATGAAGGCGTTACGGGGCGACCTGAGCGCGGGCATCGCAGACGAGAATCGGCTTGTTCTGCTGGCCGAGCACGAAGCGCGCGTCGCGGGGCTGATGGTCGTCGACCCGGACGGACACATCCCGGCGGCGGCCACGATCGGCATCGCCGTCGTGACCGCCGCCGTGCGGGGCCGGGCCCTGGGCACTGCTTTGCTGTCAGGCGCGGCGGATTGGGCCGCGACCCGGGGGTTTCGCCGACTGTGTGCGGGATGGACGTCGGCGAACCTGGTGAGTGATGCCTTCTGGCGCGGCCACGGTTTCGTTCCGGTTCGCTACACGCTCACACGGCGGATCGATCCGCGCGTCAAGGCGTGACTCGTTCGCCGGTCAGGGTGCGGACAAGCGGTTCAGCGTGTTCGAGGAGTCGTCGACGAAGTACAGCGACCGCCGGTCGGGCGCCACCGCCAGCCCGAACAGGTTTCCGGCGCCGGCCGGCGATCCGTTGGCGTCCAGCGTCCGCTCGGCCACCTGGACACCGTCGCGGGTGGTCTCCACCAGGTTGCCGTCGCCGGCGTTGACGGTCAGCACGTCGCCGTTCGGCGCCACGGCAAGGCCCAGCGGGGTGTTGAGCCCGTTGTCGGCGGTGACGGTGCGGCCGGCTCCGGCGTCCGTCCCGCGCCAGGGCGCGTTCGGGATCGCCGCCACGCGGTTGCCGACGGAGTCGGCGACGAACAGCGTGCCCTGCCGGTCCAGGCCGACGCCGGTCGGACCGACCACCAGGGCGGCCGGGTCCGTGCGCTCGCCGAAGCCGGAGGCGATGACGCGCGAGTCCAGGACCGTGGGCGGGTAGTCGGGGCCCGAGCTGATCAGGAGCCTGACGACGGTGCCGTGGTGGACCGTCGCGCCGTTCGCGGCCAGGGTGCCGTTCAGGACGTTGGTGACGAACAGTTCGGTGACGTCGCCGAAGTCCAGGGCGGTCATGTCCCAGGGGCCGTTGAGGCCGTGGCCGGTGATCGTCTCCTGGACCCGGCCGCGGCTGTCGAGGACGAGCAGGCAGCCGGACTGCGCGGTCGCGGAGGTGCCGTCCGCGGTCGGCAGGCTGCCGACGATCACCCAGCCGTTGCGCAGGACCGACAGGGCCGTGGTCAGGCCGACGCCGCCGGGGCACTTGCCGGGCAGGTGCGCGGGGTCGATCGCGGCGAACTGCGACACCGCGCCGTCCGGGGCGACCTGGACGATCGTGGTGCCCGTGCCCTGCAGGTTGGAGGCCGCGTTGAAGTTGCTGACCAGGACGTCCCCGCCGTGCAGACGTCCGACGCTGCGCGGGACGACGGCGACGCCGTAGGGGTTGACGTCGCCGTTGGCCGGGACCGTGGAGGCGATGGTGGAGACGGTGTGCAGCGGGCCGACGAAGGGCGAGCGGGCCGCGGCGGTCGCGGTGGCGCCGGACTGCGCGGCGGCGAGGGCGAGACAGGTCGCGGCCACGGCCGCGGTGGCCAGCCGCCGGGTCCGCGGGGTCCGTAGGAGGGGCCGCGCGGGGGAGGGCGTGCGGATATCAGACATGGATGTTCCTCCTGGGCAGGTTCGAGTGGTACTGCTTCCAGCAGGAAACGGATTCGGTCGGCGGCGGGTTCGGTGCCTTGATCCGAAAAGGTGATGCCTGTGCGGGCGGCGTCTGTGCGGGCCGTCCCGCCGGCTCACGCCAGCTCGGCCGGCGGGCCCTCCTGCTCGCCGAGCGTCGGCGAGAACACGGCGGTGTAGTGCTCGAACAGGGGCTGCCACGCGTTCTTGTCGCGCGTGCCGGTTTCCAGCAGGTCCAGGCACGATTCCCAGCCCGCGGCGTTGCGCGCGGCGACGGCCGGGCGCAGCTCGTCGACCAGGACGAGCAGGGTGCCGGTGCCGTGCGGGGTGAGCGTGAAGCGCAGTGTCTCCTCGCCCCAGGTGAAGGACAGGGACTCGGGCTCACGGACGTCGAGGACCTCGCCCTTGATCGTGAACGCGTCCGGCTCGGGCCCGAACGGGAACGTGATCCCGGCACCGGGCACCCAGCGCTCGCCGTCGACGACCACGTCGCACGGGAACCACTTCTTGAGCTGTTCGCGCTCGGTCAGCGCCTGCCACACGACCTCTGGGGGATCGGGCAGCACGCGCTCCAGGCGGATCGCGGCCCCCTGCGCACCCCCGGTCGTCAACGATGCCTCGCTCATGTCTTCCTCCGGTCTTCCAGATGTGTTTCCAGGCGGTCCAGACTGCGCGTCCACAGCCAGCGGTACTGCGCCAGCCAGTCGTCGACCTCGGCGAGCGGCTCGGGCCGTATGCGGTAGAAGCGGTGCTGCGCATCCGGCCGCACCTCGACCAACCCGGCCTCCCGCAGCGCCCGCAGATGCTTGGACACCGCCGGCTGACTCGCGCCCAGGCGCTCGGACAACTCGCCGACCGACTTCTCGCCCTCGCGGAGCAGCTCCACGATGGCCAGTCGGCGCGGCTCGCCGAGGGCTTGGAACGCGGTGGCTACGGTCATGGGGCGAGTGTGCCTCGGTGGTTATATGCCTGTCAAGGAATATGCGGCAGAGCTGGGGGATGGTCGCGCGGGGAGGGTAGTCGCGGAAGGTGGCCGGCGGTGCTAGCGGTAGTGCGGTGCGGCCAAACCTCAGCCCCCACTCAGCTCCCGCTCCACCGGCGTCCGGAACCGTGGCGTCACCCGCATCTCGCCCAGAATCGCCTGCCATCGCTCGGTCTCGGCCGCGATCGCCTTCTGACCCTCGCGGCCGATGTCGCGCAGCAGCTTCGTGGCGATCGTGCGGTCGGGGAGTTGGATCCAGCCGCCGACGACTTCGCCGTTCCACCACAGCGTCGGGCCGGCGTTGCCGGCGCGGTCGAAGAGCTGCGCTTTGATCTCCTCGGCGAGGTACCAGTCGCGGCCCTGCCAGCCCATCGTCGTCGGGTCCAGGGCTGGGAGGAGGGCGGCCCATGGTTCTGGGGTCGGGACCGGGGTCAGGTCGTCCGGGAGGAGCCAGCCGGGGCCGTCGGTCAGGGCCACCTGTGTGGCGTCGATCGCCTTCAGCGCCTTGCGGGCGTCGGTGACCTTCCAGCCGGTCCACCACTTCAGGTCGGCTTCGGTCGCCGGTCCGAATGCGTGCAGCCAGCGGCGCGCCAGCTCCGCCTGGGCCTCCGGGACCGCGATGTCCGCGTGGCCGGTGCCCGGTTCCCAGCGGTGCTGGCTCGACAGCCAGGTGCCGACCGGCCGGCCGCGGACCACCGCGCCGTCGAAGCCGAGGACGCGCAGCACGCGGCCGGAGGCCGGTTGCCAGGCCTCCCACTTCGTACCCTTGCCGTACAGCACCTGGTCCCGCAGGCCCGGCACGGCCTTGCCCAGTTCCGCGCCGGTCGCCGAGCCGCGGCGGCGGACTTCGGCGGTCGTCGCCGCCTCGACCTTCTCCAGCCACGCCTCGTCGAGGCCCGCGGCCACCGCGTTCTTCAGCAGCAGGCCGCGTTCTTTGAGCCACAGTTCGCGGGTCGTCGAGGCCTGAACCACCGACGCCAGCTCGGTCGGGAACACGAACAGCGTCTGGCGCATGCCGTGCATCCGCACCAGTGTCCGGTCGTCGTACAGCGCGCGCTCGACCTCCGTGGTCGACGGCGTCTGGAGGCGCGCCATCGCCGACAGGTACACCGAGGCGGCGTCGGTGGAGTGCAGCGCGACGAGTGCGTCGGTCACGGCTTCCGCGGACGGGGCCGCGAGGCCGGGGGCCAACAGGTGCCGCGTGGCCAGGCGGGCGCGGCGTTGGTCGTCGCTTACTGCGGGCACCCCGTGTGAAGTCACGCGTTCATCTTGCGCAGCCCGCGCACCGAGCGCCACCCGATCACACCGATCGAAACCCCCGCCACGATCGACACCGTCACCAACGCCGCGTGCACCAGGAAGAACGAAGTGGGTCCGTTGTTCCAGGACCTCTTGTCGTCCCAGATCGCCTCCATGAAGCGTGGCCAGATGATCACCGACCACGCTCCGAAGGCCACCAGGAACCACGACGCGACACGCCCGAGCCTCGCCCGCCCGTCACCCACCACCGCCCGTTCATGAGTCGCTTCGCGACGCTGTGTCATTGCCTACTCCTTACCTGCGGCGGGCTTCCAACCCACCCCGAGACGAACCTTGGATCAAGTAAATCTCGTAGACTGCCGGAGCCGCGCCCGCCCCACCCGCAGGAGGATCCCTGTGTCCGATTCCTTCGTCCACCTGCACGTTCACACCGAGTATTCGATGCTCGACGGTGCGGCGCGGTTGAAGGACATGTTCAAACACGCCACCGAGTTGGGCATGCCCGCGGTGGCGATGACGGACCACGGCAACATGCACGGCGCGGCCGACTTCACCAAGCAGGCGATGGGCGCCGGCATCAAGCCGATCCTCGGCATCGAGGCGTATGTGGCGCCCGAGTCGCGCTACAACCAGAAGCCGATCCGCTGGGGCCAGCCGCACCAGAAATCCGACGACGTCTCCGGCGGTGGCCTCTACGGCCACGCCACGATCTGGGCCCGGGACGTCACCGGTCTGCAGAACCTCGCCAAGCTCTCCTCGCGGGCCTTCACCGAGGGCTTCGCCCGCAAGTACCCGCGCATGGACGCCGAGCTCATGGCGGAGCACTCCGCCGGTCTGATGGCCACCACCGGCTGCCCCTCGGGCTTCGTCCAGACCCGGCTGCGCCTGGAGCAGTTCGACGAGGCCTACGCCGCCGCCGCGCAGTACCAGGAGATCTTCGGCAGGGAGAACTTCTACCTGGAGCTGATGGACCACGGCCTCGACATCGAGACCCGGGTCCGCGAGGGCCTGCTGGAGATCGGCAAGAGGCTCAAGATCCCGCCGGTGGTCACGAACGACTCGCACTACACCTACCAGCACGAGTCCACCGCGCACGACGCGCTGCTGTGCATCCAGACCGCCTCGAACATCGCCGACCCCGACCGCTTCCGGTTCGGCGGCGACGGCTACTACCTGAAGTCCGCCGACGAGATGCGGGCGATCGCGCCCAACGACGAGATCTGGCTGGAGGGCTGCCGGAACACGCTGGCGATCGCGGAGAAGGTGAACCCGGAGGGGATGTTCGCCTACCGGAACCTGATGCCGCGCTTGGAGGCGCCGGACGGTCTGACCGAGGACCAGTGGTTCCGCAAGCTCGCCTACGACGGTCTGAACAAGCGCTTCCCGGCCGGAGTCCCGGACGAGAAGACCTACCACGGCCGCCTCGAGTTCGAGCTCGACGTCATCCTGTCGATGGGCTTCCCGTCCTACTTCATCGTGGTCGCGGACTTCATCAACTGGGCCAAGGACAACGGCATCGCCGTCGGCCCGGGCCGCGGTTCGGCCGCAGGCTCGCTGGTCGCGTGGTCGCTGGGCATCACCGACGTCGACCCGATCCCGTTCGACCTGCTGTTCGAGCGGTTCCTGAACCCCGACCGCGTCACCCCGCCCGACATCGACATCGACTTCGACGACCGCCGCCGCTCGGACGTGATCCGCTACGTCACCGAGAAGTACGGCGAGGACAAGGTCGCGATGATCGCCACCTTCGGCCGGATCAAGGCCAAGGCGGCGATCAAGGACTCCAGCCGGATCCTGGGCTACCCGTTCGCGATGGGCGACCGCATCACCAAGGCGATGCCGCCGGACGTGATGGGCAAGTCGATGCCGCTGACCGGCGTCTTCGACAGCAACCACCCGCGCTACGGCGAGGCCGGCGAGATCCGCGGGATGTACGAGCAGGACGCGGACGTCAAGAAGGTCATCGACACCGGCCGCGGCGTCGAGGGCCTGATCCGCCAGCCCGGGGTGCACGCCGCCGGCGTCATCATCTCCCCGGAGACGATCACCGACCACGTGCCGGTCATGATGCGCCCCGCCGACGGCGTCATCATCACGCAGTTCGACTACCCGACCTGCGAGGAAATCGGCCTGATCAAGATGGACTTCCTGGGTCTCAGGAACCTGACGATCATCACCGACGCCCTGACCAACGTCGAGACCACCACCGGCAAGAAGCTCAACACGCTGGAGTTCCCGCTCGACGACCCGATCACCTACGAGCTGCTGTGCAAGGGCGACACGCTGGGCGTGTTCCAGCTCGACGGCGGCCCGCTGCGCTCGCTGCTGCGCCAGATGCGCCCGGACAACTTCGAAGACGTCTCGGCCATCATCGCCCTGTACCGGCCCGGGCCCATGGGTGCGAACTCGCACATCAACTACGCCGAGCGCAAGAACAACCGGCAGCCGATCACCCCGATCCACCCGGAGCTGGAAGAGCCGCTGAAGGAAGTCCTCGGCGTCAGCTACGGCCTGATCATCTATCAGGAGCAGGTGATGGCCGCCGCGCGGGTGCTCGCCGGCTACTCGCTGGCCCAGGCGGACCTGCTCCGCCGGGCCATGGGCAAGAAGAAGAAGGAAGTCCTCGACAAGGAGTACGTGGGCTTCGAGAAGGGCATGGCCGACAACGGCTACTCGGCCCAGGCCACCAAGGCGGTGTGGGACGTCCTGGTCCCGTTCGCCGACTACGCGTTCAACAAGTCGCACTCCGTCGCGTACGGCTTCATCGCGTATCAGACCGCTTACCTGAAGGCCCACCACCCGGCCGAGTACATGGCCGCGCTGCTCACCTCGACGGCCACCGACAAGGACCGCTCGGCGATCTACCTGGCCGAGTGCCGCCGGATGGGCATCAAGGTGCTGCCGCCGGACGTCAACGACTCGCTGCACCAGTTCACCCCGGTCGGCACCGACATCCGCTTCGGGCTCGGCGCGATCCGCAACGTCGGCGAGAACGTGGTCTCCTCGATCATCGCCACCCGCAAGGCCAAGGGCCGCTTCACCTCCTTCAACGACTTCCTGGCCAAGGTGGACCTCCCGGTCTGCAACAAGAGGACCATCGAATCGCTGATCAAGGCCGGCGCCTTCGACTCCCTGGGGCACTCCCGCCGCGGCCTGATCGAGCAGCACGAGCGCGCGATCGACTCGGTGGTGGATGTCAAGAAGCAGGAGGCGCTGGGCCAGGACTCGCTGTTCGGCTCGCTGCTGGACGGCGGCCAGGACGCCATCACCGGCGGCGTCGAGATGACCTTCTCCGACATCGAGTGGGACAAGAAGGTCCTGCTCGGCTTCGAGCGGGAGATGCTGGGCCTGTACGTTTCGGACCACCCGCTGTCCGGCGTGGAGAACCTGCTGGCGTCCAAGGCGGACTGCTCGATCGCCTCGCTGACCGGGGAGAACGACCGCGGCGACGGCTCGATCGTGACCATCGCCGGCCTGATCACCGGCCTGGCCCGCAAGGTCACCAAGCAGGGCAACACCTGGGCCGCGGCCTCCGTGGAGGACCTTGAAGGCGGCATCGAGACGATGTTCTTCCCGCAGACCTACCAGCTGTACTCCACGCAGCTGGCCGAGGACGCGGTGGTCGTGGTGAAGGGCCGGCTGGACAAGCGCGACGAGGTGCCGAAGCTGATCGCGATGGAGGTCGCCGTCCTGGACATCTCCGGGGCCGGCAGCAGTGCGCCGGTGGTCCTGCACGTGTCCGAGTCGCGGGTGATCCCGGCGACCGTGGAACGCCTCAAGCGGATCCTCACCCGGCACCCGGGCACCACCCCGGTGCGCATGCACCTCAAGAGCTACGACGAGAAGGTCGTCCGCTACCAGCTCGGCGACAACCTGCGGGTCGCGAACTCGCCGGCGCTGAGCTCCGATCTCAAGGTTCTGCTGGGCGCCGGGTGCTTCGGCGCCGATCCCTCGCAAGCGGCGGAGTGAGCATGGAATTCCAGGATGTGATCCGCAAGCGGAAGATGGTCCGGGCGTTCACGACCGAGCCGATCGCCCCGGAGGTGAGCGAGCGCTTGCTGCGCGCGGCGAACCGGGCTCCGTCCGCCGGGTTCTCGCAGGGCTATGCGATGCTCGTGCTGGAGTCCGCCGAGGACCGTGCCGCGTTCTGGAAGGCGATGGACCCGGAGGACGAGTACGCCGGCACGCCGCTGCGCAACGCACAGATGATCGTGATCCCCTGTTCCAACAAGGAGATCTACATCGACCGGTACTCACGTCCCGACAAGGGCTGGACTGACCGGGACGAGTCCCGCTGGCCGGTTCCGTTCTGGCACATCGACACCGGCATGCTGACGATGCTGCTCCTGCTCGCGGTGGTCGAGGAGGGGCTCGGGGCGCTGTACTTCGGGATCCCGCCGGGCTCGAACGACAACGTGCGCGCCGAGTTCGGGATCCCGGCGGATTTCACGCCGATCGGTGCGGTCGCGATCGGGCATCCCGACGAGGACCGGGACTCCCGGCAGAAGACGTCGCGCAAGACCATCAAGCGGCGCGCCGTCGAGGACATCGCGCATCGTGGACGCTGGCGTGCGGAGGCCGCCGCGGATGGTGACGCCGCTGGCGCTGCTGCTGCCACCGAGAACACTGCCGTTTGACAGCGCGTCTGTTTGACAACGCCGCCACTGACGCGGCTGAGGCAGTCTCTGCGAGAGTGAATCTGTGATTTCCTTCGCGGAACTGGCAGTAGTGGAAGACATCATCCGTTCCGTCAACGAGAAAGCGGTCCTGCCGCGCTTCCGGAGCCTGAACGACTCCGACGTCGCCATGAAGGGCCCGATGGACCCGGTCACCGTCGCCGACCGGGAGGCCGAGGACCTGTTGCGGGAGCGCCTGACGGCGTTCCTGCCCGGGTCGGTGGTGGTGGGGGAGGAGGCGGTCTCCGAGGACGCCTCGGTGCTGGACGCCCTGACCGGCAGCGCGCCGGTGTGGATCGTCGACCCGATCGACGGCACCCGCAACTTCATCGCCGGCTCCGCGCGGTTCTCCACGTTGGTGGCGCTGGCCGCGGGCGGTGAGTTGCTGGCGTCGTGGTCCTACGCACCGGTTCTCGGCCGCATCGGCACGGCGCTGGCCGGGCACGGCGCGTGGGTGGACGGCCAGCCCGCTCACGTCGCGCAGATTGCTGATCCCTCAGCTCCGACCCTGCCGATCACGACCAGCCATCCGGTCTGGTGGCCGCACGGCTACGGCCGCGGCGTGGACGCGATGCGCGACGCGGGCCTGGACGTCGGGTACTTCGACGCGTGCGGGATCGAGTACCTCGACCTGGCCGCCGGCTCGCGTTCGGCGATGGTGCTGACCTGGGAGTACTGCTGGGACCACGCCGCCGGGCTGCTGCTGGTCGCCGAGGCCGGCGGGCACGTCGCGGCGTTGGACGGATCGCCGGTGCGGCTGGAGGGCGGGAACGCGCTGCCGTTCGTCGCGTCCGCGGATCCCGGGACGGCCGAGCGGATCCGGGGCCTGATCACGGCGTCGGGGCCGGCCGCCGGGTGATTCGAGCGCCGGGTGATCTGAGCGCCGAGTGATTCGGCTGCCGGGTGATTCGACTGCCGAGTGATTCGAGCGCCGGGGCAGGCGGACCAGTTCCCCGCCCCGACGCTCAGCTTTCTCCTGGCGTGGATTGCCGGGCAACCCTCACGGACAGTAAGCACGTGTAAGAGTTCTGTCAACACTGCCTCAAGCCGGGTTCCCGACGGATTGTGTCGGCGATGTTGACGATGGGTGACGTTGCGCCTAGCCTGTGCGACTGCGATCGATGACGTTTATTCGTAGTCGAATTTGTTGGAGCGTGCTCATGTCCCCCGCTGCAAGACAACGCACCGCGCTCGCCGCCGTCCTCATCCTCCTCCTCAGCGTCCTGACCGCCTGGGCCGTCGCCTCCCCGGCGGCGCACGCGGCCACCTCCACGACCGTCACCGTCAACGGCGGCTCCTCGGGCCGCACCTTCGACGGCGTCGGGGCGATCAGCGGCGGCGGGGGCAACTCCCGCCTGCTGGTCGACTACCCCGAGCCGCAGCGCGGCGAGATCCTGGACTACCTGTTCAAGCCCGGATACGGGGCCTCGCTGCAGATCCTCAAGATCGAGATCGGCGGTGACACCAACTCCACGGACGGGGCCGAGGCCTCGCACGAGCACAGCCGCGGGGTCGTCGACTGCGGCCAGGGCTACGAGTGGTGGCTCGCGGAGCAGGCCAAGGCCCGGAACCCGAACATCAAGATCTACGGTCTGGCCTGGGGCGCCCCGGGCTGGATCAGCGGCGGCTTCTGGTCCGCCGACACCATCAACTACCTAATGGACTGGTTCGGCTGCGCGGCCCAGCACAACCTGACCGTCGACTACCTCGGCGGCTGGAACGAGAAGGGCTACAACACCGGCTGGTACGAGAGCCTGAAGAGCGCGCTGGCCGCGCACGGCCACGGGTCCACCAAGGTGGTCGCCGCCGACGACCAGTGGAACGTCGCCGACAGCATGACCTCGGACTCGAGCTTCAACAACGCCGTGGACATCGTCGGCGTCCACTACCCCTGCGGGTACGGTAGCGCCTTCCTGTCGTGCAACAGCACGCAGAACGCGCTGAACCTCAACAAACCGTTGTGGGCCAGTGAGAACGGCTCGGAGTCGACGGACGGCAGTTCCACGTTCGGCGCCCCGAGTGTCGCGCGCGCCCTCAACCGGGACTACATCGACGGCAGGATGACCGCGTACATCAACTGGCCGCTGGTGTCCGCGATCTACCCGAACCTGCACTACGCCGACCAGGGCCTGGGGATCGCGAACCAGCCGTGGTCCGGGAACTACTACATCGGCAAGACCACCTGGGTGATGGCGCAGACCTCGCAGTTCACTGCGCCGGGCTGGCAGTACCTGGACTCCGGCAGCGGGTTCCTCGGCGGGAACCGGGCCAACGGCAGCTACGTGTCGCTGAAGTCGTCGAACGGCCGGGACTACAGCACCGTGGTGGAGACCATGGACGCCACGGCCGCGCAGACGATGACGGTGAACGTGGCCGGCGGGCTGTCGACCGGGGCCGTGCACGTGTGGCAGACCAACGTGAACTCCGGCAACTCCTCCGACTGGCTCGTGCACAGCGGTGACGTCACGCCGGCCGGCGGGTCCTACACGGTGACCCTGCAGCCCGGCTACGTCTACACCTTCACCACCACGACCGGCCAGGGCAGGGGCGTCACCTCGCCGCCGGCCGCGTCGACGATGCCGCTGCCGTACACGAACAACTTCAACACCCCGGCCACCACCACCTCGCCGCTCTACTTCTCGGACATGAACGGCGCTTTCGCGACCACGTCCTGCGGCGGCGGCCGCTCCAGGTCGTGCCTGCGGCAGATGGCGGCGTACCAGCCGATCCGCTGGACCGGCGAGTCCTACGATGCGCCGTACACGCTGATCGGCGATCAGACGTGGTCGAACTACACGGTCAAGACCGACGCGCTGTTCGAGCAGTCCAGCAGCGTGGAGCTGATCGGCCGCGCGAACCTGCAGGGCACGAACAACAACGGTCTGAACGCCTACCACCTGCGGGTCAGCGACTCCGGCGCGTGGTCGATCGTGAAGAGCGACACCGCGTGGAACTTCACGACGCTGGCGAGCGGGACGACCTCCTCGCTCGGCCTGAACAAGTGGCACACGGTCGCCTTCCAGCTGAACGGCTCGACGCTGACGGCGTCGGTGGACGGCAACGCCGTGGGCAGTGTCAACGACGGCACCTGGACCAACGGCCAGGCCGGGCTCGGGGTGACCGGGTACCAGACGGACGAGTTCTCGAACTTCTCCATCACGCCGGTCTCCTCGCAGGTCGTGCACCTGGGCCCGGTTCCGTCGGCGGAGGCCGGCAAGTGCCTGGACGACAACGCGGGTTCGTTGGCCAACGGGACGCACGTCCAGATGTACGACTGCAACAACAGCGCGGCGCAGAACTGGTTCTGGGCCAACGGTTATCTGCAGCTCAACGGCGCCAGCGGCAAGTGTCTGGACGTGACGGGCAACAACACCGCGAACGGCACGCTGGTGGAGCTGTGGGACTGCAACGGCGGCGCGAACCAGCGGTGGGTCCCGCAGTCGAACGGCGAGCTGGTGGGCGTCGGATCCGGCAAGTGCCTGGACGACCCGGCGTCCAACACCGCGAACTTCACGCAATTGGAGATCTGGGACTGCAACGGCGGCGCCAACCAGCAGTGGACGCTGCCATAATCCGATGAGTGAGCGCTAAGACATGGGGGATCATCGCCGCCGTCGTCCTGGCCGCCGCCGGGACGACGACGGCACTGCTCCTGCGCGGCGGCGGGACGAGCGACTACAAGGCCCTGCCGACGTGCGACAAGCTCGCGGCCGCGGTGCAGGGCAAGCCGACGTTCCACGTCGGACAGAACGTGACGCACGAAGAGCCCTTCCACGGCCTGGACCCGGCGTACATGAACATCCGCTGCTTGACGGCGGACGGCGCGACGTTCGTCGAGGTGGACCTGTATCAGAAGAGCAACATGGACCCGCTGACGACGAATCAGTACCCGGACAAGCAGGTTCACGACGGCGAGTGGCGGGCGCGGGACATGTTCGGGCACAACCAGCTCACGACGCTGACGCCGGACATCGCCTACGGTTCGCTGGACTACGCGGGTAGCACGTGCACGGTCGAGCAGGTGAAGCACAACGCCGAGGTGATGCTCACCGTGCCGATGGCGAAGGGGACGGCGCCCAGCGCGTGGAAGACGGTGTGCAAGCAGGTCGCGGAGCAGCAGATGCCGAAGGTGATGGACGCTGCGCTTTGAGTGGGGCTCGGTGTTGCGATCGCCTGCCACGAGCCACGAGCCACGAGCCACGAGCCACGAGCCACGAGCCACGAGCCACGAGCCACCAGCTACCCGCAGCCACTAGCCAACTGCCGCCACGATCGCCAGCAGCCAGCGATCGCGAGCTGCCTGCTGGCACATGATTGCTCGCTGCTCGCCAGCCTGTCGCCGCGATCGCCAGCCGCCTGCCGCCCCATCAGCGCGAAGGCGCCACCAACCCCGCCTCGTAAGCCGTGATCACCAGTTGCACCCGGTCGCGCGCGGCCAGCTTCGTGAACAGGCGCGCCACGTGTGCCTTGGCGGTGGCCGCGCTGATGAACAGTTCCTCGGCGATCTCGCTGTTCGA
The DNA here is from genome assembly GCF_015356825.1 of Catenulispora rubra. Classification (GTDB taxonomy): domain Bacteria; phylum Actinomycetota; class Actinomycetes; order Streptomycetales; family Catenulisporaceae; genus Catenulispora; species Catenulispora rubra. The sequence goes on from NZ_JAACYW010000165.1 coordinate 16,740, forward strand.
CAGGCCGCGGCCGACGAGGGTCAGGACTTCGCGTTCGCGTTCGGTCACGCTGGCCAGGAGGGTTTTGTCGCCGCGGTTCGGTGTGGTGCCGGGGGGTTCTGGGCGGACGGCGAATTCGGCGATCAGCCTGCGGGTGACGCTCGGGGCTATGAGGGCGTCGCCGGAGGCCACGACGCGGACCGCGTCCAGGATGGAGTCCAGGGCCATGTCCTTGACCAGGAAGCCGCTCGCGCCCGCGCGGAGCGCCGGGTAGACGTACTCGTCGTCGTCGAAGGTGGTGAGCATCAGGACGCGGGTGGTGCCGGTGGACTCGGTGATGCGGCGGGTGGCCTCGATGCCGTCCATCTCGGGCATGCGGATGTCCATCACGGCGACGTGCGGGGTGTGCGCCGCGGCCAGGCGGACCGCCTCGGCGCCGGTGCCGGCCTCGCCGACGACCTCGATGTCCGGGGCGTCGTTGATCAGGACCCGCAGACCTGTGCGGATCAGCGGCTGGTCGTCGGCCAGGATCACCCGGATCGGGGCGCGCTCGGCGGTCGGGTCGGCAGTCGGGTCGCCGGGTTGGTCGATGCTCTGGTCGCCGGGCTGGTCGAGGGTCACGGGGTCACCGCCGGGTTCGGGTCGGGTTCGGGTCGGGCGCCGGGGAGGGGGCGACCGGTGTCGGTGTCGGTGTCGGTGTCGATGTCGTGCGCGATGGCGCTGGAGGTGTACGTCGTCTCGAAGCCTCCCGGCACCGGCAGTGTGGCACTCACCAGGAACCCGCCGCCGACCCGGGGCCCGGCGCTGAACGTCCCGTGCACCAGGCTCACCCGCTCGCGCATCCCGACCAGGCCGAAGCCGGTGCCGCCGGCGCCCAGCACGCCGTGCCCGTCGTCCGCGACCGTGATCGACACCGCGCTCTCCTGGAACTCCACCCGGACCCGGCACGTCCGGGCGCCGGAGTGCCGCACCACGTTCGTCACCGACTCCTGGACGATCCGGTACGCCGCCAGGTCGATCTCGCCGGGCAGCGGCCGCGGCATCCCGATCTGCTCGACGATCGCCAGCACCCCGGCGTGCTTCGTCGAGGCCACCAGCTTGTCCAGATCGGCCAGGCCCGGCGCGGGATCGGTCGGGGTCTCGGAGTTCTCGCTCTGCCGCAGCGCGGTGAGCGTCCGCCGCAGCTGCGACAGGGTGTCCCGGCTGGTGTCCTCGATCGCGCGTAGCGCCTTCTGCGCCTCGGCCGGCTGCGTGCCGATGACCCGGTTCCCCATACCGGCCTGGATGGCGATGATGCCGATGCTGTGCGCGATCATGTCGTGCAGTTCGCGGGCGATCCGCAGCCGCTCGTTCGCCACGGCCTGGGTTGCGGCGTCGGCGCGGTGCCGGGCGACGCCGGTCCGGCGCTCCCGCGTCGAGCTGCCGAGGAGCCAGGCGACCATGGTCATCAAGGTGATGACGACCACGTGTGTCGGCATCAGGTCCGAGGCGCCGGGGGGAAAGGCGGCGATGGCCGTGATGCCGCCGGCCATGATGAGGACCGCGGCCTTGATCGACGTGCGGCGGGGCCAGTTCAGCGCGATGGCCACCAGGCATGCGTCGATCGCGACGAGCGTCACGTAACAGGTGATGCCGGGGGCGTATGTGGTGGCGACGTACACCTGGGCGAGGCTCGTGACAGTGGCGAACACCAGGGGCCGGCGACGGAACATCGGTAGCAGGACGACCGTCAACAGGCCCGGGAGTTCTTCCTGCCAAGCGTCGGCGTGGTAGCCGGAGCTGATCAGCGTCCCGCCCGGCGGCACGATCCACTGCTTCAACTGGTAGCTGTACAAACCCCCCGAAAGAGGTGTTGCCGTGTGATACTCCTGCAGGTGCGGCGCAGACAACGCGATCAGCACGAGGTAGACGACCACCAACAGGCTGTCCGTCAGCCACTGGCCGCGCCGCGTCTTCTCCATGCCCAAGATCGTAGACAGCCGCCGGGGTGGCCGCATCGGCTCGGGGGCTTACACCCCCGGGCCACAGTCCGCCCTCGTCATTGCCGCTCGCCGGCCGATGCCCGACTACGCGCCGCCCCGGCAGGGTGATCCCCGTGATCGAGCTGACTGACCTCACCAAGCGCTACGGCGGCAAGACGGCCGTGGACCACCTGACCGTGACCGTCCGATCCGGGACGGTGACCGGCTTCCTGGGCCCCAACGGCTCCGGCAAGTCGACGACCCTGCGCATGATCCTCGGGCTGAACGCGCCGACCTCCGGCACGGTCACCATCGACGGCCGCCGCTTCGCCGACCGGCCGCGCGGCCTGCGGCACGTCGGCGCGCTGCTGGACGCGCAGGACATCCACGGCGGGCGCTCCGCCGTGGCCCATCTGAGATCGCTGGCCGTCAGCAACCGCATCCCGCTGCGCCGGGTCGGCGAGGTGCTGGAGGAGGTCGGGCTGGCCGAGGCCGGCCGCAAGCGGATCGGCGGCTACTCGCTGGGCATGAAGCAGCGCCTGGGCATCGCCGGCGCGCTGCTCGGCGACCCGCCGGTGCTGCTGTTCGACGAGCCGCTGAACGGCCTGGACCCCGAGGGCGTGCGCTGGGTGCGCGAGATGTTCCAGCGGCTGGCCAAGGAGGGCCGGACGGTGTTCGTCTCCAGCCACCTGATGTCCGAGATGGAGCACACCGCGCAGCGCCTGGTCGTCATCGGCCGCGGCGCGCTGATCGCGGACGAGACGCTGACCGACTTCTCCCGCCGCGGCTCGCAGGCCACTGTCCTGGTGCAGGCGCCCGAAGCCGCCGCGCTGGCCGTGATCCTCACCGCCGAGGGCGCCGACGTCCAGGCCGCCGCCGGGGCCGAGGGCCTGACCGTCTCGGGCCTGACCTCCGCCCGGATCGGCGAGCTGGCCTGGCGGAACAACATCATGCTGGCCGAGCTGGCCACACAGAACGCCTCGCTGGAGAAGGCGTTCATGGAACTGACCGCCGACTCCGTCGAATACGCCGCAGGAGAACCCCGATGAGCACCTTGACCGCCACGTCGCAGACCCCTGTTTCCGCGCGGCTCCCCAGCGAACCGAATCCGCGATTCCGCGACCTGTGCCGGATGGAGTGGATCAAGGTCGCCTCGCTCCGCTCCACCTGGCTGGTGTTGCTGCTGGCGGCGGCCGCGACCATCTTCATCAATCTGAACGGGGTCCGCTCCGATCTGCAGTACCTGGACCAGGATCTGGCCCATCCCGACGGCGTGATGCCGAACGGCTACCACTGGCACTTCTACTACGACCCGATCTTCCGCTCCCTGTCGCGCATCGCGGTGCAGCTGATGATGCTCGGCGGCGCGGCGATCGGCGCGCTGACGATGTTCGGCGAGTTCTCGACCGGGCAGGTCCGCACCACCTTCGCCGCGGTCCCGAAGCGCGGGGGCGTGGTCGCGGCGAAGATCACCGTGCTGTGCACCATCACCACGGTCCTGGCCTTCATCGTCGCGATGGTCTCGTTCCTCGGCGGCCAGGCGATGGTCGCCAGCCGGCACGTGGGCGCGTCGATCACCGACCACAACGCCCAGATCGCCATCGCGGCCTACACCTTGGTGGTCCCGGTCTGCGCGCTGATCGGCATGCTGTTCGGCGCCCTGATCCGCAACGCGACGGCCTCGATCGTGGCCGTGGTCGCCTCCCTGTTCCTGCTGCCGGCCTTCTTCGGCGGCGACAAGTACCGCTGGGTCAAGGAGGTCAGCCACCTGTTCCCCGGCAACGCCGAGGACACGCTGACGTTCTGGCACAAGGACCCGAACCAGTCGCTGGGCAAGTGGCCGGCGAGCGATCTGCACGCGTGGCTGGTGTACGCGGGGTGGGTCGTGATCTCGGTGGTGGTGTCGCTGGTGGTGGTGAAGAAGCGGGACGCCTGAGCGGCGGGACCGACCGCCGATCAGTAGTCCGCGTGGGTGTAGGGCGGCGCGAGCGGGCCGAGGTCGGGCTCGTCGCGCAGCTCTATGTCCAGGCTCTGGGTTTTGTTCAGGGTCTGGGCTTTGTTCAGGGTCTGGGCATCGGCCGCCGGTTCCAGCGCCAGCACGATGACTTCGTTCTCGCCGGAGCGCCACAGCGGTGCCGGGGCGTAGAGCGTGACCTGAGGGCCCCGGTCCCACAGCCGGCCGAGCAGGAATCCGTTGAGCCAGACCAGGCTCCGCGCCGTGGAGGGGACGGCGAGGAAGCCGTCGGCCGGCTCGGTCACGGTGACCGTGGCGCGGTGGAATGCCGGTCCCGCGGTCGCAGAATGCTGATGGTCCTCCGTCGTCAGCCCCGACAGGTCGTCCAGCGGCAGCACCCGGTGCTCCCAGCCGAACTGGAACTGGTGGTCCAGCCGCACGCCACCTGTCAGACCCTTGCGATCGGCCAGGTGCGGGCCGTAGTTGACCCGCCCGAAGGGCTCGACGAGGATCTCCAGATCCAGGCCCCCGCCCGGGATCTGGAGATCCAGCGTCTGCTCGGGCTTGTCACGCTCCAACATCCCGAGCAGCTTTCCGTCCGCGAAGACCTGCGCGAGGTCGCGGACGCCTTCGATCCGCAGCGTGTGGGTCCGCGCGGGGCCTTCGATGCGGCGGCGGTAGTGGACCAGGCCGAAGCTGTGGCCCAGCTTCTCGATCGACTCTGGCGTCGGGCGGTGCACCGGGTCCGTCGCCAGAACGTCCAGCCGGTCGCGTAGCGCCGCGATCCGGGGCGCGGTAACGGTTTGCGGCCTCATGCGGGGCGCGGGGGCGGGCAGCCCGGCCTGCGACGGACCAGCCTCCGACAGACCGGCCGCCGACGAACCGGCCGCCGACAGCCCAACCTGATCCAGCCCGACGTGCCGCGCGATCACCTCGCGGAACAGGTGGAACTTCGGCGTCAGCCGGCCGGCCTCGCCGATCGGCGCGTCGTAGTCGTAGCTGGTGATCGTGGGCTGATATCCCGGATCCCCGGCGAGCACGCCGGAGTGGTTGGCGCCGGCCCAGAACCCGAAGTTGGTGCCGCCGTGACCCATGTAGAAGTTGACTGAGGCGCCCGCCGTGAGGATCTCGTCCAGCGTGCGTGCGGCGTCCTCCGGAGTGCGGGTGTGGTGCGGTTCGCCGAAGTGGTCGAACCAGCCGTTCCAGAACTCCATGCACACCGCCGGGTCGTCGGGCCGGAGGCGGCGCAGGCTCGCGATGCCGTCAGTGGCCTGCGAACCGAAGTTCACGGTGGCCAGCACGTCCGGCACCGTGCCGCCGGCCAGCATCAGGTCCTGCGGGCCGTCGGAGGTGAACAGCAACGTGTCCACGCCGCGCTCGATCAGGCCCTTGCGAAGGTGGCCGAGGTAGTCCGGGTCGTCGCCGAAGCTGCCGTACTCGTTCTCGATCTGCACCGCCACGACCGGCCCGCCGCGCGTCGCCTGCAATTCGGCCAGCACCGGGATCAGCTCGTCGAACCACTGGTCCACGGCCGCCAGGTAGGCCGGATCGGCGGTGCGCAGCCGCATGTTCTCGTCGGCCAGCAGCCAGGCCGGCAGCCCGCCGAAGTCCCACTCGGCGCAGATATAAGGACCCGGACGCGCGATCACGTCCAGCCCGAGCTCACCGGCCAGCCGGATGAACCCGGCGACGTCCTGCCAGCCGCCGAAGCGCGCCGGCCCGGGCGCCGGCTGGTGGAAGTTCCAGGCGACGTAGCACTCGACCGTGTTGCACCCCATGGCGCGCACCCGCTCCAGCCGGTCCCGCCACAGCTCCGGATGGATCCGGAAGTAGTGGATCGCCGCCGAGACGATCCGGTGCTCCCGGCCGCCTCGCAGGAACCTGCCGCCCTCGACGGTCAGTACGCGCTCGTGTGCCACCCAGCGATGATCGGGGCCGCCGGGCGCGGGCGGCCATGGATCTTGCTGAGTCGTTCTTGGATATTTGTCGGTGCCGGGAGGTGCCCCAGCGTGCTGCGCGGGTGCGGTTGGTCTGTTGGAACCAGCAGCGCCGACTCGTCCACCTACGCCGACAGCGAACCGCGCCGGAACATCGTCGGCGACAGTCCGACGCGCTGTGTGAACAGCCGCGTGAAGTACGCCGGATCGTCGTACCCGACGGCCCGCGCCACCTGCACCACGCTCTGGTCCGTCGCGGCCAGCAGGTCCTTCGCCTTGGACAGCCGGACGCGCAGGATGTACTCCTTCGGCGTCGATCCGGTCGCCAGCCGTACTTCTTCGCGCAGCTGGGTCACGGTCAGCCCGAGGCGCGTGGCGTGGTCCTGGAGTGCGACCGGGTCGGTGGCGTGTTCGGTGAGCGCGCGGACGGCCCGCGACTCGCGCAGCCCGGGGCCGTTGTCGCGGACCGCGGTGATCAGGCGGTGCACCAGGATCCCCGCCGAGACCTCGTAGTGCGGGCCGGTGGTGCGGACCACGGTGAGCAGCTCGCGGAAGAGTTCGCGCACCGGGCGGGCGTCGCCGAGGGGGACCACCGGCGAGGTGCGGGACAGGAAGTCCAGGCTCTCGTAGCCGGCCGCCGCCGGGCCGTCGAACAGGGCCCAGGTGATGGTCCAGCCGCCGACGTCCGGCTGGTAGGCGTGGACCAGGCCGGGGAACAGCCAGAACGCCGCCGGGGCCTTGATCGGCAGCCGGGTGCGCGGCCGGTCGCCCCACTCGATCCAGCCCGAGCCGCGGGTCACCAGGTGCAGCGCGTAGCAGTTCAGGACCCGGGCGTCCCAGCGGATGCCGTGCTCGGCGATGGTGTGCCAGCCGGCGCCGTACAATGCCAGGCCGAGGCGGCGGTGCTCCTCGGCCGGCGTCATGTAGACCGCGTACTCCGACACCGGCGGCTGCCAGGGCTCCTCGCCGGCCGCCGCCGGCTCGTCGTCCCGGGGCACGTTCACGCGTCATATGCTCCGGGGTGCGCAACCTCGCGTCAATCCACGGTCAACCCAGGTCCCCGGTCAAGTCCCCGGCCGGCTCCCGGCACCTCGGCCGGCTCCCCGGCCGGCCCGCGGCCAACTCCCCGGCTAGCTCCCGGCCGCGATCAGCTCGGCGACGATCCGCGGCACGGCCTCGCCGATCGGGTCCCGGATCACCTCGGTGGCCAGGTGGTCGTACGGGGTCTCCTCGTTGTTGACGATCACCAGGTCCGCGCCGTGCGCCACGGCCACCTCGCACATCGACGCGGCCGGCTCGACGCGCAGCGAGGTGCCGATCGCCAGGAAGATCTCCGAGGCCTCGGCCGCCTGCTCGGCCTGCCACAGCGTCGCCGGGTCCAGGTTCTGGCCGAACATGATGGTCGCGGCCTTCAGGATGTCGCCGCAGACCGGGCACGGCGGATCCGCCTCGCCGGCCGCGACCCGCTCCAGCGTCGCGTCCATCGTGGTGTGGTACGTGCACCGGATGCAGACCACGTCGGCCATGTTCCCGTGGATCTCGATCACCTTGCGCGGCGACGACCCGCCCTTCTGGTGCAGCCGGTCGATGTTCTGCGTGATGATCCGCACGGACCGCCCCGAGTGCTCCAGTTCCGCGAGCGCCTTGTGCGCCGCGTTCGGTTCCGCGTGCCGCGCCGGGTTGTCCCGCCGCGCCAGCCACGAGCGCTCGCGCAGCTCGGGGTTGGCGACGTAGTTCTGGTACGTCGACAGCAGCTCGGCGATCGGGTCCTTGGTCCACACGCCCGTGGGGCCCCGGAAGTCCGGGATGCCGGAGTCGGTGCTGATGCCCGCGCCGGTGAGCATTCCGATCGGGCCCTTGCGGCTGCGCCAGTCGGTGGTCATGGCGAAAGCGTAGTCAGTGATGCCACGGGAGCTCGACGAGGTTTTCCGGTGATCCGTCGCGCAGGATCGAGGCCAGCAGCGGCGCCAGGCCCCAGGGGACGATCCGCTCGTCGGTGGCCTCCAGGTCCGCGACCGACCACCAGCGGTACTCGGAGATGGTCTTGCGTTCCCAACTGGTGAAGCCGCTGGTGTCGATGTCGAGCGAATCCACACGGTGGAAGAAGTAGTCCTCGCGGAAGTCGCCCTTCTTCCACCCGAAGTCGGCGTAGCCGCCGGTCGCCGCGACCAGGCCCCCGAGCTGCTCGGTCGTCACGACCACACCGGTCTCCTCGCGCAGTTCCCGGACCGCCGCGGCGTTCACCGCCTCGCCGTCGTCGATGCCGCCGCCCGGGGTCAGCCAGACGTGGGACCGCCTGCTCTCCTGGTACTTGAACAGCAGCAGACGGTCCTCCTTGTTCATCAACAGGACGCGGGCGGTGTGGCGAGCGTAAGGGCCTTCGGGCAGCGGCATATCCCTCAGGGTAGTTGCCGCCTCAGGCGAGTGCGGCGATCTGTTGGGTCAAGGTGTCGACGGACTGGAACATCAAGCCGAAGGTCGCGACGTGCTTCCAGCGCAGCACGCCCTCGGCGTCGACGAGGAACACGGATCGCTTCAGGCCCAAGCCTTTCAGCGCCACGCCGTACTGCCGGATCACGGTCTTCTCGGGGTCCGCGAGCAGCGGCTGGTGGAGCCCGTGCCGCTGCGCGAACTTCTCATGGCTCTCCAGATCCTGCGGGCTGATGCCCCAGACCTCGGCGCCGATGCCGGTGAACTTCTCCAGCTCGTTGTTGTACGCGCACATCTGCTTGGTGCACACCGGAGTGTCGTCGCCGGGGTAGAAGGCCAGCACGATCGGCTTGCCGCGGTGCCCGGACAAGGCGAAGTCGCGCCGCTCGACTCCGGTGTCGTCGGGGCCGGACAGGACGATGCCCGGCAGGGTGAAGTCGGGGGCGGGAGCGCCGAGCTCGGG
>NZ_JAACYW010000166.1 GCF_015356825.1 Catenulispora rubra
CACATAAACCACCGGCACCAAGAGCCCGAGCCGACCTCACCCGACCTCACCCAACCGCCGCGACAAACTCCCCCATCGTGAACTGCCCCGCATAGATCCCATAGAACATGCTGATCAACTCCGGTCGATGCTCGATCGCGCGCAGCAGCGGCAGCAGCGCACCAGAGTTGCCGCCCATCGCGAACGCGAGCGTCGTCTCGAACGCTGCGCCACTGCTCCGCTCCCGATCGGCGGCGTGGGCTGCCGTCGCCGCATCGACCGCTCGGGGCCCCGCCCCCAGAGCCGTAGGCAAGCGGTCCGCCAGCGATTGCGCCTGAGCGAAAGCGTCCCCGATCCCCTGCGCCGTAACCGGGTCCTTCGCCGTCGCAGCATCGCCGACGAGCACCCAGCCCGGTCCCGACGACTCGCGGACGTAGTTACCCAGGTCGCCCGATCCGGTGATAGACCCGCTGTGCGCGGCGTCCGTGAGCCGTGCAGCGATAGCCGGCGCACTGACCGCCACCGCAGCGAGGAAGTGCCGGTCAAGATCCTGCTTCACCTCAGCGAAGCGTGCATGCGGCCAGCCGACCAGGACGAGATGCTGCTCGTCGTGCGTCGGATACGCCAGTACCGCCTGGCCGCCGCCGATGAAGATCTCGGTGCCCACGTTCGGCAGGCCGTGCCAGTAGCCGTAGAACTGGCAGCCGAAGGTCCCGGCGTCGCGGATCGGCTTCGCCCCGACCTGCCGCGCCACCGCCGAGTGCCGGCCGTCCGCACCGATGATCAGTGCGGCGCGCTCCGTGAAGGCGCCGCTGCGCCCGCCGAACGAGGCGCCGACCGCTCGGCCGTCCTCCCAGACCACCTGCTGGAACGAAGCCCCCTCCCGCAGCTCGGCACCCGCCGCCACGGCCGCCTCGACCAGCAGCGCGTCGAGCACGGTCCGCCGCGGCGCCAGCGACACCGCGACCCCGTCACACGGATAGGGCGCCCCGCGCAGCACGAGGTCGTCGCCCGCCCGGAAGCTGATGGTGTCGATCGGCGGGCAGCCGGTGGCCAGCAACGGATCCAGCAGCCCCCACGCCCGCAGGCGCGCCACACCCGTCGGGTGCAGCAGGTGCGTCGAGATCGTGTCGCTGGGGAACGCGGCCCGGTCCGTGAGCAGGACCCTGACACCCTGCCGCGCCAGCAGCAGCGCGGTGGCGGCGCCCGCGCATCGCGCGCCGACGACGATGACGTCGTACATGCTCAGCTTCCGGATGACTCGGTGCGGACCGTCATACAGGAACCATAACGACTTGTCAGGCCAAGGTCAGGCTAAGGTCAGGCCAAGGTCAGGATGCGAGGCCCGTCATCTGTGACCGCAATGGTGTGCTCGACGTGCGCCGCGCGGCTTCCATCAGTGGTGAGGAGAGTCCAGCCATCCATAGCGGTGCGGTACTTGTCGCGGCCGCCGGCGATGAGCATGGGCTCGATGGCGAAGGTCATCCCGTGCCGCAGTCGCAGCCCCCTGCCGGGCCGCCCCTCGTTCGGAACCCCGGGGTCCTCGTGCATGTGCCGGCCGATGCCGTGGCCGCCGAAGTCCTCCATGATGCCGTAGCCGCCGGCTCGGGCGATGCTGCCGATAGCGTGGGAGATGTCGCCGATGCGCGCGCCGACCACGGCCGCGGCGATGCCGGCGGCCAGAGCCTGCTCCGCGGTCTCGATCAGGCGCGAGTCCGCGGGCTGCGGGGTGCCGACGATGAAGCTGACGGCCGCGTCGCCGGCCCAGCCGTCCACGATCGCGCCGCAGTCGACGCCGAGCAGGTCGCCGTCACGCAGCCGGTAGTCGTCGGGGATGCCGTGCACGATGGCGTCGTTCACCGAGGTGCAGATCACCGCGGGGAACGGCGTCGCGGCGAACGACGGACGGTAGTTCAGGAACGGCGAACCCGCCCCGGCCTCACGCAGCACGGCACGCGCCGCCTCGTCCAGCTCGCGCAGGCTGACGTGCACGTCCGCGACCCGCCGCACGGTGTCGAGGATCCTCCCGACCACCCGCCCCGCCTCGCGCATGGCGTCCAACTCCGCCGCCGTCTTCAACTCCACCATGATCCGTGCCCTTCCGGTCGGCCCGCGTTGGCCCAATTACTATACCGGTATTAGTATCACGGTCATGGTGCGCAACCCCCTCACCCGGTCCGAACTCGAACGCGGCCGCCAGCTCGGCGTCCTGCTGCGGCAGGCCCGGGGCGACCGCAGTATGACGGCGGTCGCGATGGCCGCCGGGGTGTCCGCCGAGACGCTCCGCAAGATCGAGACCGGTCGGGCGCCGACCCCCTCTTTCTTCACCATCGCCGCCGTCGCGGCCGTTCTCGGCTTGTCGCTGGACGAGCTGGCCCGCCCGGCCGCCCAAGACCAAGACCGCGACGGCACGCCGACCTCCGTAGCCGCATAACCCCCGACTACCGCCAGAGCGCTACCGCCTCACCGCAGCGCCGCAGTCGGCCACAACGGCTCCGTCGCCGCCTCCTCGGCCTCGCGCAGCACCCGCAGAACATTGCGACTGGTCAGCGCCTCAAGCTCGCTGCGCGACCAACCGCGCGAGGCCAGCTCGCGCAGCAGCACCGGATACCCGGCCACGTCCGCCAGGTCGACGGGCTGGCGGTCGACGCCGTCGTAGTCGCCGCCGAGGCCGAGGTGCGCCAGGCCGACGACGTCGCGGGCGTGCTCGACGTGGTCGGCGACCTGCGCCGCGGTGGCCTCCGGGCGCGGGTGGCGGTCGAGCCAGTCCTGGAGCCGCGGGTCGGGCGGGGTGGCGCGGGTCTGCGCGTACTGCTCGGCGACCGACTTCGGGTCCTCGCCTGGGCGGGGCGTGCGGGGCCAGCCCCACGGGCGCGCCGGCAGGCCGAGGCGTTCGCGCTCGGCGGTGAGGTCGCGCGACCAGGCGGCAGCCGCCGGGGATATGAAGTCCGGGACGAAGGTGAGCTGGATGACGCCGCCGTTGGCGCGCAGCCGCTCCAGCACGGTGTCGCTGACGTTGCGCGGGTGGTCGTTGAGCGCGCGGGCGCTGGAGTGGCTGAAGATCGCCGGGGCGGTGGCCGCGCCGAGGGCCGCGAGCTGGGTGCTCTCGGCGGTGTGTGAAAGGTCCACCAGGACGCCGACGCGGTTGAGCTCGGCGACGATCGCGAGCCCGGTGTCGTCCAGGCCGCCGACGCCCGGCTTGTCGGTCGCCGCGTCGGCCCAGGCGGTGTTGTCGTTGTGGGTCAGCGTGACGTACCGGACGCCGAGCCGCGCGAAGGCGCGGAGCACGCCGGAGGAACCGGCCAGGCTGTGGCCGCCCTCGATGCCGAGCAGCGAGGCGATCCGGCCGGCCGCGAAAGCGTCCTCCACGTCGGCGGCGGTGTAGGCGATCCGCAGGTCGTCCGGGTAGCGGGCGACGAGCCGGTACACGATGTCGATCTGCTCCAGCGTGGCCACCGCGGCTTCGGGCTCGGGCAGGTACGAGGGCACGTAGACCGACCAGAACTGCGCGCCCACGCCGCCGGAGCGCAGCCGCGGCAGGTCGGTGTGCAGTTCCGCACGTCCCAGGTCCAGGCCCTCCACCCCGGAGCCGGACCAGGCCCGCAGCGCGAGCGGCAGGTCGTTGTGGCCGTCGAAGACCGGGCTCGCGGCCAGGACCTCGTCCACCAGGGCGCCGGCGTCAGTGCCGGCGCCAGTGTCAGCGCCAGTGTCAGTGCTCATCGATACCTCGCTCATCGGTTCCTCCATCCGCACGCCGCCGACGCGACTGGCGTGACGGGTCCGCCACGGGCAACGAGGCGATCAGCCGCCGCGTGTAGTCCTCCCGGGGCGTGCCCAGGACCACGGCGGTGTCGCCACATTCGACGATACGGCCCCGATGCAGCACCGCGACCCGATCTGCGACCTGTTCCACCACGGCCAGGTCGTGGCTGATGAAAAGGGCTGCGAAACCCAGCTCCCGCCGCAGCCCGGCGAACAGCTCCAGCACCGAGGCCTGCACCGACACGTCCAGCGCCGACGTCGGCTCGTCGGCGATCAGCAGCGGCGGACGCAGCGCCAGCGCCCGGGCCAGGCTCGCGCGCTGGCGCTCGCCGCCGCTGAGCTCGTGCGGGAAGCGGTCCCCGTGGCCGCGCGGCAGCCGGACGGCGTCGAGCAGCGCCTCGACCTCGGCCCGGATCGCCCGGCGCCCGAGTTCGGGACGGTGCACCTGCAGCGGCTCCGCGACGCTGTCGGCGATGGTGAGCTGGGGATTGAAGCTGGTGGCCGGGTCCTGGAAGACGAAGCCGAGCTTGCCTGCCCGGCTCGCCTTGCCTGCCCGACTCGCCTTGCCGGCTCGGCCGACGCGGCGCGGGTGGTGCGGGCTGTCCGGGCGGCGCTGTGCCACCGATGATTCGCCGAGCACATCGCCCAGCACGTCGAGCGTGCCCGCCGTGACGCCGGTCAGCCCGGCCACCGCCCTGCCGATCGTGGTCTTGCCCGACCCGCTCTCCCCGACCAGGCCCAGCACCTCGCCGGCACGGATCTCGAAATCAACTCCATCTACGGCCCGGAACGCCCGGCGCCCCAGCCGGCCGGGATAGTCGATCACCAGGCCCGCCGCGCTGACCACGGCCTCGTCAGGCTGAGGAGTCAAGGCACGCTCGGCACTTCCGAACACCGGCACGGCGGCCAGCAACTCGCGCGTATAGGTATGTGCGGGTGCTGCGAACAGCGTCGCAACCGGCGCCTGCTCCACGATGGCCCCGTCACGCATTACCGCCACCCGGTCCGCCAGGTCCGCGACCACCCCCATGTTGTGCGTGATCAGCAAAACGGCCGTGCCGAGGTCCGTCCGCAACCGGTGCAGCAGCTCCAAGATCTCCGCCTGCACCGTCACATCCAACGCCGTCGTGGGCTCGTCGGCCACGATCAGCCGCGTTCCCAGGGCCAGCGCCATCGCGATGACAGCACGCTGCTTCTGTCCCCCGGAGAGCTGGTGCGGATAGTACTTCGCACGCACCGCCGGATCCGGGATGCCGACCCGGTCGAGCAACTCGACGGCCAGAGCCCGGCGCTCGGCGCGGGTGCCCCGACCGTGCGCCCGGAGCCCTTCGGCGATCTGCCAGCCGATCGTGAACACCGGGTTCAGAGCCGTGGACGGCTCCTGGAACACCATCGCCGCCAGCGTCCCGCGCATGGCGCGCAAGCGGGCCGGGGACGCGGTGAGCACATCCTCGTCCGGATCCGCGGCACCGTCGCCGAGCAGCACGCGGCCGAACGTCACGGCGGTCGCCGGCAGCAACCCCAGCACCGACTTCGCCGTAACGGTCTTCCCGCTGCCGCTCTCCCCGACCAGGGCCAGAACCTCGCCGGGTGCCACCGAAAGGCTGACGCCGCGGACGGCCGGAGCCACGCCGGCATCGGTGCTGAAACCCACATGTAGATCCTCGATCCGCAGCAGGTCAGGCATCTGCTCCGCCCTCCGTCCCGATCGCGGGTGCCGCCACCGGACGGCGACGCAGCCGCGGATCGGCCAGGTCCGTCAGACTCTCGCCGAGCAACGTGGTTCCCAGCACGGTGAGCACGATCGCCAGTCCCGGCGGCACGGCGGTCCACCAGATCCCCGAGGTGACGTCGGCGACCGAGCGGTTCAGGTCGTAGCCCCACTCGGCGGCGGCGTTGGGCTCGATCCCGAAGCCGAGGAACCCGAGCCCGGCCAGCGTGAGGATCGCCTCGGAGGCGTTGAGGGTGAGGATCAGCGGCAGGGTGCGCACCGAGTTCCGCAGCACGTGCCGCAGCATGATCCGCCACGTCCCGGTGCCGATCACCCGGGCCGCTTCGACAAAGGGCTCTGACTTGACCCGGACGGCCTCGGCCCGGACCACCCGGAAGTACTGCGGCACGAACGCGACGGCCACCGCGCACGCCGCCGCGCCCAGCCCGCCGACCAGGCTCGACTGCCCGCCGCTGATGACGATCGACATGATGATCGCCAGTAGCAGCGACGGGAAGGCGTACATCGCGTCGGCCACCCCGACCAGGACCCGGTCCAGCGGGCCGCCGAGATACCCGCAGACCAGGCCGAGCAGGATCCCCGGGACCGCAGACAGCCCGAGCGCCGCGATGATGATCGCCACCGCGGTGCGCGTTCCCCAGATGGTGCGCGACAGCACGTCGTACCCGGCGATCGTGGTCCCGAGCAGGTGCGCGCGGCTCGGGTGCTGCTGCGAGCCGAACAGGACGCTCCCGCTGTGCAGTTGGGCGTGCCCGTACGGGGCCAGCAGTGGCGCGAACACGGCGGTGAGCAGGAACAGCGCGGTGAGCGTGGCGCCGGTCAGCAGCATCGCGCGCTGCACCCCCACGCTGCCGGAGAGGCTGCCAGACAGGCTGCCGGAGAACCTGCCGGAAAGCCGGGCCACGGTCAGTACCTCACTCGGGGGTCTATCAGGGCCGCGACGACGTCGACCAGGAAGTTGGTCAGCGCGACGACGACCCCGAACAGCGCCACGATCCCCTGCACCGCCGGGAAGTCCCGCGCGCTCAGGTAGTGCGCGAGCTCGTAGCCCAGGCCCTTCCACTCGAAGGTGGTCTCGGTCAGCACGGCCCCGCCGAGCAGCCCGGCGATCTGCAACCCCAGGACCGTGACCACCGGGATCAGCGCCGGGCGGGTCGCGTGCCGGGTGATCAGCCGGAACCGGCTGACGCCCCGGGAGCGCGCGGACTCGACGTAGTCCGCGGACAGCGTCCCGATCAGGTTGGTCCGGACCAGCCGCGCCACCACCCCGGCGACCAGCAACCCGAGGGTGAGGCCGGGCAGCACGGCGTGTTCGAGCACGTCGACGATCGCCGCGCCGTCGCCGCTGCGCAGCGCGTCGACGAGGTAGATGCCGGTGGTGCTGCTCTGGTTCTGGAGCTCCAGCTGCACGTCGATGCTCGCCCGCCCCGAGGCCGGCAGCCAGCCCAGCCAGACCGAGAAGACGAGCTTGAAGAGCAACCCCAGGAAGAACACCGGCGTGGCGTAGCCGAGGATGACCAGCAGCCGCAGCGTCACGTCGGGGGCCCGGTCCCGGTAGGCCGCGGCCACCATGCCGAGCGGGACGCCGACGGCCAGGGCGACGACGAGCGCGTAGCCCGCCAGCTCGACCGTCGCGGCGCCGTAGGTCCGCAGGACCGCGGAGACCGGCTGGTCGTCGGTGGCGGTCCGGCCGAAGTCTCCGACCGCCAGGCCTCGGAGATACTCAAGGTACTGAGTCAGCAGTGGCCTGTCGTATCCGGCCTGGTGCAGCTTGGCGTGCAGCTGGGCCGGGGTCAGGCGGTCGCCGAACGCGGTGGTGATCGGATCGCCGGTGGCGCGCATCAGGAAGAAGACCACGCTGACCAGGGCCAGGACCGTGGGGATGATGAGCAGGAAGCGGACGGTCAGATAGCGTGCGAGCCCGTGGTCCCCGCCGCCGGCCCCGGATTGAGAAGCTGGGCCGGCGGCGCCGGGGACGTCCTGAATCAGGACACTCATTGCTTGGACAGCTCCGCCCAACGGAACGTGTACGAACTGTCCAGGGTGGCCGGCACGCCGGTGACCCCGTCCCGGGTGACGATCGCCGTGGAGCCTTGCAGCAGCGGTATCAGCGGCACCGCCGCGGCGACCTTGTCCTGCACCTGCTGGATCAACGCGGTGCGCTTGGCCGCGTCGGGCTCGGTCTCCTCCTGCGTGATCAACGCCTGGACCGCGGGGTCGTCGTAGTTGTTCGCGACCCAGCTGTTGTGCGAATAGAAGGACGCGAGGTAGTCGTCCGCGTCCAGGTAGTCCGCATACCAGCCGAGCTGGTACAGCGGGTACTGGTCGGCGACCCGGTCCTTGCCGTACTGGGTCCACGCGGTCGACTGCAGGTTCACCGTGAACAGCCCGGTGGCCTCCAGCTGGGTCTTGATCAGCGCGTACTCGTCGACCGAGGAGGAGCCGTAGTGGTCGGTGTTGTACTGGAGGTTCAGGACCACCGGCGTGGCCACACCGGCCTGAGCCAGGAGCGCCTTCGCCGCGGCCGGGTCGGGGCCGCCCTTCTTGTCGCCGTACAGCGCCTTGAGCGCCGGGGTCGCGCCGGTGAGGCCGTCCGGGACGGGGGAGTAGAGCGGCGTCAGGGTCCCCTTGTAGACCTGCGAGGCGAGCTGCGCGCGGTCGACGGAGTCGGCCACGGCCTGCCGGACGGCCAGCGCCCTGGCCGGGTCGGCCTGCTTGGTCGCGCTGCCGTAGGGCTGGGTTTTGAGGTCGAAGACGAGGTAGCGGATGCCGTTGCCCGAGCCGGTGTGGACGACGACGCCCTTCTTCGTGCCGAGGTCTTCGAGGTCTGCGACGGGCAGGGTGCGGTAGACCACGTCGACGGTGCCCTGTTGGACGTCGAGCTTGAGGTTGCTCGCGTCGGTGTAGTACTTGAGGTCGACATCCTTGGCCTTCGGGGCGCCGAACAGGCCCTGGTAGGCGGGGTTCGCGGTGAAGGAGACGAGCGAGTTCTTGTCGTAGGTGCCGATCGTGTACGGCCCGTCCCACGGCTTCGCGGCGACGATCGCGGCGTCGTCGAGGAGCTTGTCCGGCGGGAACACCTGCTCGTCGACGATGAGGCCGGCCGAGGTCGACAGCACCTGCGGGAAGAGCGCATCGTTGGCCGACTTGAGGGTGAACACGACGGTCAGCGGGTCCGGCGCCGCGACCGAGGCCAGGTCGTAGAGCAGGGACGACGGACCGTTCTTGTCGGCGATGCGCAGCTGCCGGTCGAAGCTGAACGTGACGTCCGATGAGGTGAGGTCGTGTCCGTTGGCGAACTTCAACCCGGGCTTGAGTGTGACCGTGTACTGCTTCGGGCCGGTGAGCTTGATCCCGGCGGCGAGGTCCGGCACGACGTCCGAAGAGCCCCGCTTGGTGTTCAGCAACGGCGAGTACACCTCAGTCTCGACGGTCCCGGAGCCCGCGTCCCACGAACCTGCCGGATCGAGACTCGTGACCTGGTCGGTGGTCCCGATGACCAGCGCCCGGGTCGGGTCCCCGGCGGCGGCGGAGCCGGCGGGCGACCGGGTGCTGGTGCACGCGGTGAGGGCCGCCAGCGACGCCACGGCCAGGGACGTGATGCCGAGGCCGGTGCGGGCTGGTCTGGTCTGGCGTGACATGGCTTTGACTGCCTTCCGTTCGCGGGATCCGTGCACAGGTCGTTTGCCGGCTGTCACAGCGAGCTCGCCGTCACGCCGCATGCCGAGGCCAGTGCGGCGGCTTCGGCGGCTCCGAACAACGCCGCGCCGATGTTGGAGACCAGGCCGGTCGACAGGTAGATGCGGTAGTCACGGACGGCCAGCGCCGCGAAGGCCTTGCGAGCCGGGGGATCTGGAGGAGCCGGGGTAGCCGGCGTTGGTATATCGCTGCCGAGCGAACGCGAATCGGTCGTGCCCGGTGTGCGGCTCATGCCGTCGCCGTGAGCTGCTCCGGCGTCTGGACGTGTGGCGAAGCGCCGGCGACCCACCCCAACTCGGGCCCGATCAGGTGCACGGCGTCGTGCAGGATCTGTTCGTAGTCCTCGACGTGGAACTCGTACGGCAGCTCCAACCGCAACTCAGAGCTCTGCGCGACGGCGGCGTCGGCATGCAGCTGTTCGAGGATCTGCTCCGCGGTCCCCACCACGTCCGGCGCGAACAGAACTCGCCGTTCCCCCTGCGGTTTGAGGGTGCGCTCGTAGCGGCTCGCCGCGTAGTCGCGGTACTTCTGCCGGGTCGCGCGGTCGGCGCCGTCCAGCGGGACGATCACCCGCCCGAGCGCGACGCGCGTCGGCCGCGCCGGGTCCACGAGCCGCCGGTACTCGGCGAGCAGAGCCAGCTGCGCGGCGGTGAAATCGTCGGTGCTCTCGCCGAAGACGATGTTGCCGGTCAACAGGTTCACCCCGTTCTCGGCGGCCCAGCGCACAGACCGGCCGCTGCCGCCGCCGTACCAGATCCGGTCGGCCAGCCCCGGACTGTGCGGTTGCAGACGCGGCCGCTGGGTGTTGCCGGGGGAGTGGATGACGGTGTCCGGATCGCCGAGGTAGTCGCCGCGCAGGTTCTCCAGCAGCCGCGCTATGCGGCCGTAGGACAGGTCGTAGGTCCGCCAGTCGCCGTCGAACACTAGGTGCCCCATCAGGTCCGCGTGCGGCGGCACGCCGGCGCTGAGGCCGACCTGCAACCGTCCGCGGGACAGCACGTCGGCCATCGACAGGTCCTCGGCCAGCCGGAACGGGCTCTCGTAGCCGATCGGGATCACCGCGGTGCCCAGCTCGACGCGGCTGGTGCGCTGGCCGGCCGCGGCCAGGAACACCGCGGCGGACCCGACGCCGTGCTCCAGGTGCCGCTGCCTGATCCAGGCCCCGTCGAAGCCCAGCCGCTCGCCGAGCTCGAACAGGCTCAGGGTCTGCTCGAGCCCGGCGTACGGGTCCTCGTCCGGGAAGTTGCCCGGGGTCAGGAACGACAGGGTGTTGATTGGTATTCGAGGTGGTGTGACAGGCGCTGCGTCGCTCACCGGACTCTCCTCAGGCGCGCTCGTACGGGGTCTTCTCTCCTGCCTCGACGGCGACCGGGAGCCGGTTCTCCGCCGGCGGCAGCGGGCAGGTCGCCAGATCGGTGTAGGCGCAGGGCAGGTTCACGGCCCGGTTGAAGTCCAGCCACACCGTGCCGTCGGCGTCCGGCGCGCCGATGCCCAGCGACCGGTTCGCGGCGTAGGTGCTCACGCCGGAGGTGGCGTCGGTGAACAGCGCCATCAGGCTGCCCGGCGCGTGGCCGGGGAACACGGTGAGGCTCAGCTCCTGGCCGTCGAGCTCGAACTCGACCTGCCCGGGCGCGTCGTAGACGTGCTGCAAGCCTTCGACCGCCGCCCCGACCGTGGTCGGCCGCGGGCTGTCGAACGCCACGTAGCGACCGCTGACAGCCCACCGCTCATCCGGCTCGTAGGCCGGGGTCCCGGTGTAGGCCACGCGCAACGGGTTCTCGGGGTGGCGGGGCCGCAGGATGTCGTGGCCGCCGCGCTTCGCGACCTCGATGACCGCGTCCCCGGACACCGGGAAGAGGCTGTCCCGCTCGCCGATGACGCCGAAGCTGTACTCGCCGTGCACGGCCACGCCGTCGACGACCAGCTCCTCGCCCTCGGCCAGCACGACCCGGACGCCGTCCGGGCCGGTGGACCACGCGCCGGGGGCGTCGTCGTAACGCTCCGGCTCGTCGCCCAGCCAGTGCAGTTCGGTGATGGCCAGGAACCCGTGCGGATCACCGATCCGCCCTTCCTGGCCGGTGTGCCATTCCTGCCAGCTCTCGACGAAAGTACCGACGTCGGTTGTCACGTTCTTCGAACCCTCCGAGACTATGCCTATAGATTCAGTAGGGATTGGGGCCGGATTCATCATGCCTGCGGAAAGCATCGGACTGTCATCCCCGTCTCGCCACCTGGATGGTGGCAGGACCATCAGGCGGCGACGGGCACCGGAACGCGGTAGCCCAGCTCTCGGACGAAGCTGTCCACGGCGCGCCGCAACGAGTCCTCCGAGTCGGCCGTGAAAGCCGGCCGGCCGTTCCCGGCGTCGATGGTGATCGTGTGGTCCAACAGGAAGTGGCCCTGGACGATGACCGGCGAGCCCAGCGCGGTGAGCACCGGACGCAGCGCGTAGTCCAGGACCAGGACGTGCGCCAGGGTGCCGCCGGTGGCCAGCGGGAGGACGACCTTCCCGGCCAGCGCGCGCTGCGGGAGGAGGTCCAGGAGGGTCTTGAGCAGGCCGGAGAAGGAGGCCTTGTAGACCGGAGTCGCTACGACGACCCCGTCGGCACTCTCGAACAGCTCGATCGCTGCGGCGATCGCCGGGTCGGAGTGGTCGGCGGACAGCAGCGCGGACGCCGGGAGATCTCGGACGTCGAGCGCGTGGACGGTGTGGCCGGCCTCGGTGAGGTAGGCGTCGACGACGGACCGCGTGCGGGCGGTCTTCGAGTGCGTGGAAGGGCTTGCGGAGACGGTCAGGATGGTCGCCATGGTGGGACGTCGCTTTCGTCGGCTGGGACGGGCGGTCGCCGGAACGACGCGCCTCGGGGGCCGGCCGCGCCGCCGCGCGAGCCGTCTTCGGTGGGGCGATCCGGTGCCGCGGACGCCGCCGATGGAAAGGACACCACGATGAGTCTATTTTGATACGGTGCCGGTGTGTCAAGCGTCTGCCCGGTCGTCGGCGGACGAGCACGGGCACGCCTCCCCATCCGCTTTCCCGGCAAGGACCGATGAAACCGATGCGCATCTCGGCGAGGACGGACTACGCGATCCGCGTGCTGGTCGAGCTGGCGGCGGACACCGCCCGCCCGCTCACCTGCGAGGGCATCGCCATGTCCCAGCAGATCCCCTACCGCTTCCTGAAGGCGGTGGTCCGGGACCTGCGGGTGGCCGGCCTGGTCCGCAGCCAGCGCGGCTGCGAGGGCGGCTACTGGCTGGCGCGCGAGGCCTCGGCGATCTCACTGGCCGAGATCGTGGCGGCGGTGGACGGCGAGATGCTCACAATCAACGGAGACACGCCCGAGTCGGTGCTCTACCCGGCGCCGGCCGAGCAGATCTCCGTGCTGTGGACGGCGCTGCGCGCCCGGACCGAGGACTTCCTGGCCGGGATCAGCGTCGCGGACCTGCTCACCGGCTCGCTGGCGGTGAGCGCGTGACCTCCAGAGCGCATGACGAGAGGCGGGACGCCATGACGGACCACTGGCACACCGCGCTGCGGCACGTCCGCGGCGCCGAGCTCAGCGGCGACACCAACCAGACCACCGGGATGACCCGCCTGGAGGCGGTCTCCGGCAAGACGGTCGGCTCCTCGAAGGTGTGGATGGGCCAGACCCACGTCGCCCCGGCCACGAACTCCGGCGACCACCACCACGGCGAGGCGGAGACCTCGATCTACGTGGTGTCCGGCAACCCGGTGTTCGTCTTCGCCGAGGGCGCCGACGAGGTGCGGATCGAGACCGAGCCCGGCGACTACGTGTTCGTGCCGCCGTACGTGCCGCACCGCGAGGAGAACCCCGGCGCCGAGGAGGCGCTGGTGGTGATCGCGCGCAGCAGCCAGGAGGGCGTCGTGGTGAACCTGCCGAGCCTGTGGGCGCCGGTGGACCGCGACGCGGGATCTGACGCTGGATCCGACGCTGGATCCGACGGGCCGTGACGCTATGACCGGCGCGGACGGCGTGGCCGACCTGGATACCCCTGTGGAGGTCGCCGAGTTCACCGATCCGGCGTGCCCCTGGGCCTGGGGCTCCGAGCCCAAGTTCCAGCAGCTGCGCACGGCGTTGGGCGAGCAGGTCCGGTGGCGCCGCGTCTACGGCATCCTCTTCGACGACTGCGACGATCCCGCGCCGGACCCCGCCGCCGAAGCGGCCTGGTACCACCGGGAACTCCTCGAAATCTCGACCCACACCGCGGCGCCGTGCCCCGCGCACCTGAAGTGGGTGGCCGCCAGCAGCTGGCCCGCCTCGCTGGCCTGCAAGGCCGCGGAAGCGCAGGGCACTGACATCGCCGACGCGGTCCTGCGCCGGCTGCGCGAGACCACCTTCCTCGACGGCGAACCCGCCGACACCCCGGCGCGCGTACGCCGCGCTCTCGAAGGACTTCCCGGCGTGGACGTGGCCGAGCTGGCGCGCGCCGCAGCGAGCCCTGAAGTGCTGGAAGCGGTGCGCCGGGACTGGGCCGAGACCCGCTCGCCGTGCGCCGAAGTCCGGGAGATCACCACGCCCGGACGCCACAACGGTCGGGCCAAACCGCTGGGCGAACTGCCGGAGGACGGATACCGCTACGCCCTGCCCACAATCGTTTTCACCGGTCCCGCCGGACGCGCCGTGGTCCCCGGCTGGCGTCCGCTCTCCGAGTACCTGGACGCGGCCCGCGCCGCCCGGGGACCTGCGGAGTCCCGGGTCTCAAGCCATAAGACACTCTGATGTATCAATTGACAGCGGTCCCCGCCGTCGCCACGATGAGCACCATGAACCGGATACACCCCGGCGTGGTCTGCCGCTACGTCGACTTCAGGCGCACCTCCAGCGCCCTGTGTTGCCCGGCACCACGTAGCTGAAGCGCTTCGCTTCCCGGGGTGTTCGCGTCCGCTGACGCCTGACACCCACCCCGGTCGCCCCGGCCTTCTTCGGCCGCATCGGATTTCCCCCGCAGGAGAGAACCCCGGATCGCCGCGTGCCGGCGCGGTCCGGCGTCGCCCGCACTTCGCGCCGCACTCGTCTCGCGGCGGCATCCCCAGCTTTCACCATCTCGCTTCCGACGCCCAGGCGCTTCCGCTTTCCAGCCGCCTGCCGCGATCGGCGCGCACGCATACCTCCGAAAGGCGGGCTCGGTCCGATGGCGACCCCCGGCGTTCCTATTTCCTTGTCAACCACAGCTTCCTTGTCGAACACAGAACAATTCGGCTCGCGGTCCACCAGCCGCCGCGGCTTCCTCGCGCTGGGCCTCGGCGCCGTCGGCGGTGCCCTCCTGGCCGCCTGCGGCGGGACCGGCACCGGCGCCGCGACCGGCGCGAACGCCCAGCTGGCGGGCAACGCCACGGGCACCTTGAAATGGGGGTGGGCGCTGCCGACCTCCTGGGATCCCGTCACCTCCTCGGCCGGGTGGGACGTCCACGCCCTGTCCCTGGCCTACGCGGGACTGACGCAGGAGAACGAGAAGGGCGACGCGGTACCGGCCCTGGCCACCGGCTGGAAGTACAACGCCGACGGCACCCAGGTGACGTTCACCCTGCGTCCGAACCTGAAGTTCAGCGACGGCACGGCGCTCGACGCCACCGCCGTGAAGCAGAGCATCGAGCGGGGCCGGGACGCCAAGAACTCGCTGATCGCCTCGCAGCTGACCACGGTCAAGAACGTGACGGCCAAGGACGCGGTCACCGTCGTGATCGACCTGTCCGTGCCCAACTACCAGATCCCGAACCTGTTCGCCGGGAAGACCGGGATGGTCGTCAACCCCGCCGCCTTCACCACGGACGCGGCGGGCCTGGCGCTCAAGCCGGCGGGCGCCGGTCCGTTCACGCTGACGTCGTACACGCAGAACTCCAAAGCGGTCCTGGTCCGCAACCCGAACTTCTGGAACGCCGACCAGATCAAGCTCGCCGGGGTCGAGCTGTATCCGCTGCCTGACGCGGCGACGGTCGTGGCGGGTCTGCAATCGGGGCAGTACAACCTCGCGCAGATCCCGGGCAGCGAGATCGCCGCGGCGAAGGCCGCCGGTCTGTCGGTGCAGGTCATCCCCTCGCTCGTGGTGGCGACCCTGGACGTGAACGCCGCGCTGCCGCCGTTCGACGATCCGAACGCGGCGCTCGCGCTGAAGTACGCGGTCGATCGCAAAGCCCTGCTTCAGACGGCGAACTTCGGCTACGGCGACGTCGCGTACCAGCCGTTCCCGGCGGGCTACGTCGGTAACGACCCGGCGATCGGCCAGCCGTACGCCTACGACCCGGCCAAGGCCAAGGCGCTGCTCGCGCAGTCCAAGTACGGGCCGAATCCGGAGGTGACCATCACCACCTCGGTCGCGACCGGTGTGCCGGAGCAGGTGCAGTCCCAGCTCCAGGCCGTGGGCTTCAAGGTGAAGATCGAGGTCATCCCGGCGGCGCAGTTCACGCAGATCGTCTACGTCCAGCACTCCCGGGCCCTGACCGTGGACGCCTTCGCCGGCCGCGACTCGGCGGCGCAGGCGTTCCAGGTGCTGTTCGGGCAGCAGGGCCTGATGAACCCCGGGCGCACGGTGCCGCAGGAGCTGCTGGACGCGGTGAACAAGATCACTGTGACGCCGCTGGACAGCCCGGACTACCCGGCCGTGCTCCAGGCGGCGACCGCGCTGGCGGTGAAGGACATGCCGAACGTCTTCCTGTACACCGTGCCGCGCATCCTGGCGCGTTCGTCGAAGGTCTCTGAGATCCCGGCGTACACCGTGGTGCAGCGGTTCGAGGGTGTGACGATCAAGTGAGTGCCGTCCAAGCGGCCGGAACCGCCGGAACCGCTGGAACCGCCGGGCTGGAGTCGGTCCGAGCACCTGCGTTGGTGCGACGTCCGCTGCGGCGCACGGTTCGTACCGGGCGTAGCGTGGTCCGGATCGTCGCCGTCCCGGTGGTGGTGTTCCTGCTCGCGTCCTTCCTCACCTACGGACTCGGCGCGCTCGGCCACGCGAACCCGGCGGCCGCGGTGCTCGGGGACCTCGCGACCCCGGCCGACATCGCGCGGATGAACCACGTCTTCGGTCTGGACCGGCCGTTCGTGGTCCAGTACTTCAGCTGGCTCGGGCACGCGCTGACCGGTGACCTGGGCACCTCGTACTTCACCGGGATCCCGGTGGCGACGAGCGTGCGGCAGGCGCTGCCGGTCGACCTGTCGATCGCGGTGCTGGCCCTGGCCTTCGCCGTGGTGCTCGGCGGCGTGGCCGGGATCGCGGCGGCGCTGCGGCAGGGTGGCCGGCTCGACCGCGCGGTGACGCTGGTGTGCTCGGGGCTGGCGACGGTGCCGCCGTTCGTCATCGGCATCGCGCTGATCATCGTCTTCTCCGTGTTCCTCAAGGTTCTGCCATCCGGTGGCTACGTGCCGCTCGGCACCGATCCCGGCCAGTGGCTGCGGTTCGCGCTGCTGCCCGCGCTCGCGCTCAGCGTCGAGGGCGCGGCGGCGATCGCCCGGCAGCTGCGGACCTCGCTGGTCGGGGCGCTGAACGAGAACTACGTCACCGGCGCGGTGGCGCGTGGCCTGCCAGCCCGCCGCGTGCTGTTCAAACACGTGCTGCGCAACGCGGCCGCCCCGGCGCTGACGGTGCTCGGCCTGGAGATCCCGAGCCTGATCGGCGGCGCCGTCGTCGCCGAGAAGATCTTCAACCTGCCCGGGGTGGCGCAGCTGGCGTTGCAGGCCGGTTCGCAGCACGACATCCCGCTGATCGAGGGGACGCTGCTGGTCACCATCGCGGTGGTGTTGGTGAGCAACATCGCGGTCAACCTCGCGCTGACGCGGCTGACCCCGCAGGCGCGGCGCCCGGCGGGAGGGGCGGTATGAGGACTCTGCGACGGGCCTGGCGGCTGCGCTCGGCCAAGGTGTCGCTGGCCGTCATCGGGGCGATCGCGGTGCTCGCCGTGTTCGGCGACGTGCTGGCTCCCTTCGATCCGCTGAAGCAGGACCCGAACGTGGTCCTCCAGGGCCCCGGCGCCCGGCACCTGCTCGGCACCGACTACCTCGGCCGGGACGTGCTGAGCCGGCTGGTCGAGGGGACCGGGCGCTCCGTCGTCGGCGCGCTGGAGGCGGTCGGCGTCGGGCTGGCGGTCGGCGTCCTGCCGGGGCTGGCCTCCCTGTGGCTGGGCCGGCCCTTCGAATGGGTGCTGTCCCGGCTGGCCGACGCGTTCATGACGCTGCCGTACATCGTCTTCGCGGTCGCGGTGACCGGCGTGCTGGGCAACACCCTGACCACCGCCATGGTCGCGATCGGCCTGATCCTGGCGCCACGCTTCTTCCGCATCGCCCGCGCCGCCGGCCTCGGCCTGACGCGCGCACAGTACGTCGAGGCGGCCGAGCTGTTCGGGGCCTCGCGCTGGTGGATCCTCCGCACGCACATCTGGAGCAAGGTCCTGCCGACGCTGGCGGTGACGGCGGCCCAGGCGACGGCCGCGGCCCTGCTGGCGGTGTCCTCGCTGGCGTTCCTGGGCCTCGGCGTCCAGCCGCCGGCCCCGACGTGGGGCGGGCTGCTCAGCAGCGACCTGCAGTACCTGGCGCTACAGCCGTGGGCGCCGCTCGCGCCGGGACTGCTGATCATGATCGCCGCCGGGGCGCTGAACACTCTGGCCGACGCGATCCGCGACAGCGGTGCGGCCGAGATCACTCCCGAAGCTGTCGCCGCCGACCCCGGTTTCCACTACGAGGCGAAGGAGGACGCGCATGTCCCGGTCCCAGCTCTCTGATCCGCCGATCGCCGCCGACGAAGTCGCCGCGAGCCAACCGGCGTCGGGCGAATCCGCCGCGCGTGAGCTCTCCGCTAGCCAACCGGCGGCGAGCGAATCTGCTGCGGGCGAACTCGCCGCGAGCGCATCGGCCGCAGGCATACCGGTTGCGGGCAACCTTGCCGCGAGCGAACCTGCGAGCACCGACCAGGTCCCCGAGGTCCTGCGGGTCGAGGACCTGCGCGTCACGGTTGGTGCAGGCCGGACCGAGGCAGTGCACGGCGTCTCGTTCGCGATCCGGCGCGGCCAGACCGTGGGCCTGGTCGGCGAGTCCGGCAGCGGCAAGACCCTGACCTGCCGTGCGGTCCTGGGCCTGCTGGCCCGCGGCTGCGAGCGGTCGGCGGGCCGGATCGATCTCGGCGGCACGGACCTGACCGGGCTCAGCCGTCGCGAGTGGGATGCCGTGCGCGGCACCCGGATCGGCATCGTCTTCCAGGACCCCGCCTCCTACCTCAACCCCTCGATCACCGTCGGGCGTCAGCTCTCTGAGACGGTGCGCGTCCACACCGGCGTCGGCCGAGCGGCGGCGCGCGCCCGGGCCCTGGAGCTGTTCGCCGCCGTCGGGCTCCGGGACGCCGAGACCGTCTACCACCGCTACCCGCACGAGCTCTCCGGCGGGATGGCCCAGCGCGTCCTGATCGCCATCGCCATCTCCGGGGACCCGGATCTGCTGGTGGCCGACGAGGCGACCAGTTCGCTGGACGCGCTGGTGCAGGCCGAGGTCCTGGAACTGCTCCGCACGCTGACCGAAGAGCGCGGCCTGGCGCTGCTGCTGGTCACCCACGACCTGGCCGTCGTCGCAGAAGTCTGCGACGAGGTCCTGGTCCTGTACCGGGGCGAGCTCGTCGAGCAGGGGCCGACCGCCGACATCGTGGCCGCGCCGCAGCACGCGCACACCCGCGCACTCTTGGAGGCCAGCCGATGAGCGCGCCGACCGCAGCCCTCAGCGCAACCGCCCTCAGCGCAACGGCCCCCGACACCACCGGCCACCACCCGCTCCTCGCCGTCGACGAGGTGACCGTCGGCTACGGCGGCCGCCACGCGCCGCCGGTCCTGGCCGACGCGATCCTGTCCGCACAGCCCGGCGAGATCGTCGGCATCATCGGCGAGACCGGCTCCGGCAAGACCACGCTGGCTCGGGCGGTCGCCGGACTGGTCCCGCTTCGCGCCGGACGCGTCGTCTTCGACGGCGTCGAGATCTCCGCGCTGCGCGGCCGCGAACTGCGCGCGTTCCGGCGCACCGGGCGCCTGCAGTTTGTGTTCCAGGATCCGCTGCGCGCCCTCGACCCCGAGCTGACGGTCGCCGAGTCCGTCGGCGAACCGCTCGCCGTCGCGGGCGTCGGCAGCAAGACCGAACGCCGCGAGAGCGCCGCCGAGGCGGTGCGCGCCGTCGGCCTGGACGACACCCTCCTGGATCGCCATCCCGGCCGGCTGTCCGGCGGCCAACGCCAACGCGTGCTGCTGGCCCGCTCGCTGGTCACCAAGCCCGCGCTGCTGATCTGCGACGAGCCGGTCAGCGCGCTGGACGCGGCCAACCGCGGCCACGTCCTGCGGCTCCTCGCCGACCTGCGCGACACCACCGCGACGACCGTCCTGGTGATCTCGCACGACCTGCCGTCCCTGGCCGGCGTCGCCGACCGCGTCGCCGTGCTGCACCAGGGCCGGATCGTCGAGGACGGACCGGTCCGCCAAGTCCTCGAAGACCCCCGGCACGCCTACACGGCCCGCCTCGTCGCCGCCGCGCCGCGCCTGCGCCGCGAACACCTCCTGTCCGCACGCCCGACCCCCACCGCGTAAGGAACCCGCCATGCCCATCGAGTTCATCGGCATCGCCTCCACCCGCCCCGGCAGCGAGACCGAGACCGCCGCCGTCTCTGGACCGGCCGTCCAGCTCGACTACCTCAAGGACCTGGCCCTGGCCCACGAGGAATCAGGGTTCGACCGTGTCCTGGTCGCCCACTCCTCGGCCTCCGTCGACGGCTTCACCGTCGCCGACCAGATCCTCACCCACACCACCCGCCTGGCGGTCCTGCTGGCCCACCGCCCCGGCTTCGTCTCGCCGACCTACGCCGCGCGCAAGTACGCGACCATCGACGCCTTCCACCCCGGCCGCATCGCCCTGCACACGATCACCGGAGGGGATGACCGAGAGCAGGCGCGCGACGGGGACCTGACCGACAAGGCGACCCGCTACCGCCGTACCGACGAGTTCCTGTCGATCGTGCGCAAGGAGTGGGAGTCCGCGGACCCCTTCGACTTCGAGGGCGAGTTCTACACCGTCCGCGGCGGCTGGTCCTCGGTGCGTCCGGAGCCGGGCGCGATCCCGATCTACTTCGGCGGCGCCTCCGAGGACGCGATCCGGGTCGGCGGCAAGCACGCCGACGTCTACGCCTTCTGGGGCGAGCCGCTGGCCGGGATCGCCGAGCGCATCCGCGACGTCCGGGCCGCCGCCGCACCCTACGGCCGCGACCCCCGCTTCAGCGTGAGCCTGCGCCCGATCCCGGCCGCCACCGAATCCGAGGCCTGGACGCGCGCCGCCGAGATCCTGGAGCTGACCAGGGAGAAGGCCGGCGAGGCGCGCAAGGCCTGGGGCTGGGGCGGGGACAAGAAGGACTTCGCCGCAGCGCGCGGCTCGCAGCGGCTGCTGGAGTACGCGGCGCAGGGCGACGTCCACGACAAGCGGCTGTGGACCGCCATCGCCAAGGAGACCGGCGCGGCCGGGAACTCCACGGCGCTGGTCGGCAGCTACGAGCAGGTCGCCGAGTCGCTGCTGGACTACGTCGCGCTCGGTGTCAGCACCCTGCTGATCCGGGGCTTCTCGCCGCTGGACGACGCCCGCGACTACGGCAACCTGGTCCGGCTGGTGCGCGAGCAGGCCGACGCCTCAGAGCTTGCGGCGGTCTGACCGGTGACCATCACGACAGGGGCCTGACACCCATGCCCTCGACGACACCCTCGACGACGTTCCCGACGACGTCTCACTGGGGCGCCTACAGCGTGCGGGTGGACGACGCCGACGTCGCTGCCGACGGCGGGATCGCGGTCCTGCCGCATCCCGCCGACCCGGCGCCGTCCCCGTTGCTGGGCAACGTCCCCGGCGCGCTGCGCCACCGCACCCGCGTCACCCGGCCCGCGGTGCGGCGCGGCTGGCTGGAGCACGGTCCCGGCCCGAGCGAGCGGCGCGGCCTGGAGGAGCTCGTCGAGGTCGACTGGGACGAGGCCCTGGACCTGCTGGCGGCCGAACTGGGCCGGGTACGGGCCGAACACGGCAACCAGGCCGTGTTTGGCGGCTCCTACGGCTGGGCCAGCGCCGGGCGTTTCCACCACGCGCAGAGCCAACTGCACCGGTTCCTGAACGGGTTCGGCGGCTACACCTCCTCGCGGAACTCCTACAGCCTCGGCACCTCGCTCGTGCTGCTGCCGCACCTGGTCGGCGACGCCGACGCCGTCCTACGCGCCGGCTCCTCGTGGCCGACGATCATCGAGAACACCGAACTGATCGTGGCCTTCGGCGGCATCCCGGAGAAGAACGTCTTCGTCACCCCCGGAGGCGTCACCCGCCACGGCACCCCCGGTGCGCTGGCGCAGCTGGCCGAGCGCGGGGTCGGCGTCGTCCTTGTCAGTCCCCTGCGAGCCGATCTGCCGGCGTCGCTGGACGCCGACTGGTTCGCGGCGGTCCCGGCCACCGACGTCGCGCTGATGCTCGGGCTGTCCCACACGCTGCTCGCCGAAGGCCTGCACGACCAAGCGTTTCTCGACCGGTACACGGTCGGCTTCGAGACCTTCGCCGCGTACCTGGACGGTCGGGCCGACGGCGTCGCCAAGGACGCCGACTGGGCCGCCGCGATCTGCGGGATCGAGGCCGACCGCATCAGGGCCCTGGCTCGCCGCATGGCCGGCTCGCGGACGCTGGTGACCGTCACCTGGTCGCTGCAACGGATCCAGCACGGCGAGCAGCCGGTCTGGGCCGGTCTGGCGCTGGCGGCTCTGCTGGGGCAGATCGGCCTGCCCGGCGGCGGCTTCGGCCACGGCTACGGCTCGATGGGCGACGTCGGCGACCACGGCCCGCAGACCCGCCTGCAGTATCTGCCGCAGGGGCGCAATCCGGTCGGCACGTTCATCCCGGTCGCGCGGATCGCCGACATGCTCCTGAACCCCGGTGCCGACTACGCCTACGACGGCGCCACCTACACCTATCCCGACATCCGCCTCGTGTACTGGGCCGGAGGCAACCCGTTCCACCACCACCAGGACCTCTCCCGCCTGCGCCGCGCCTTCGCCCGGCCCGACACCGTCGTGGTCCACGAGCCGTACTGGACCGCCTCGGCACGCCACGCCGACATCGTGCTGCCGACGACGACCACCCTGGAGCGCGAGGACCTCGGCGGCGGACGCCGGGACACCCACCTGATCGCGATGCACAGGGCCGTCGAACCGGTCGGCGAGGCGCGCGACGACTACGAGATCCTGGCCGGGCTGGCGCAGCGCTTGGGTTTCGAGAAGGAGTTCACCGAGGGCCGCACTGCCCGCGAGTGGATCGAACACCTCTATACCGAGTGGAGCATCGAGTTCCGCGGCGCCGGTAATCAGGTCCCTGATTTCACAGAGTTCTGGGCCGCCGGTGAGTACGAGCTGCCGACCGGACCGCGCAGGTTCACGCTGTTCGAGGCGTTCCGCGCCGACCCCGAAGGCACGCCGCTGCGCACGCCGAGCGGCCGGATCGAGATCACCTCGGCCACCGTCGCAGGGTTCGGATATCCGGACTGCCCCGGGCATCCGGTCTGGCTCGAACCCGACGAGTGGCCGGGCGCCGCCGACGCGGCCCGGTATCCGTTGCACCTCATCGCGAATCAGCCCTCGACCAGGCTGCACAGCCAGCTCGACGTCGGCGCCGTCAGCGTGGCCGCGAAGGTGGCCGGACGGGAGGCGGTCCGCCTGCATCCGCGGGACGCCGAGCCGCGCGGCATCCGGGACGGCGACGTCGTCCGGATCCACAACGACCGGGGCGCGGCGCTCGCCGGGGCGGTCTTGACCGAGGACGTCCGGCCGGGGGTGGTCCAGCTGCCCACCGGCGCGTGGTTCGACCCGCTCGTCGGTGCGGACGGCCGGGTGCTGTGCGTGCACGGCAACCCCAACGTACTCACGGCCGACGTGCCCAGCTCGCGACTGTCGCAGGGGTGCACCGGGCAGCACGCACTCGTCGAAGTGGAGCGCTGCACCGGCCCCGTGCCGCCGGTCACCGTCACCGCCCCACCCCCTCTGCTCCGGAAGGAAGACCTGTGAGCACACAGACTTCTGCAAACACACAGACCTCTGCGAACGCACAGACTTCTGCGAACACTGAGACTCCGACTCGCTTCCTGCTGCCGATTCCCACTCCGGAGTCGCTGGTCCAGGCCGCCGAACGCCTCGCCAGGCATGCGGAGGACCACGACCGGGAAGGGTCCTTCGCCTTCGAAGGCGTGGCCGAGGTCCATTCCGCGGGCCTGCTGACCGCCACCGTCGCCGAACGGCACGGCGGACCCGGCACCGGCCTGGCCGGCACCGTCGAGATCTTGCGGGTCCTGGGCTCCGCCGATCCCTCGGTCGCGTTGGTCACCGCCATGACGCTGTTCACCCACGCGGCTCAGGCGCGGACCGGGTCCTGGCCCGCGCACTACTACGACCAGCTGCTGGCGGACTCGGTCGAGGGGCCCGCGCTCGTCAATGCCCTGAGAGTGGAGCCGGACCTGGGGACTCCGGCGCGCGGCGGCCTGCCGGCGACCGTCGCGCGCGCCGTCGACGGACAAGTGTGGGAGCTGACCGGACACAAGATCTTCTCGACCGGTGCGATCGGTCTGCGCTGGCTGGCGGTGTGGGCTCGGACTGACGAGGAGCCGACCCGGGTCGGCTCGTTCCTGATCCGCACCGATCCGGTGATGGGAACGCCTGGTCTGAACATCGAGTCGACGTGGGACCATCTGGGCCTGCGCGCCAGCCGTAGCGACGACGTCCTGCTCGACGGCGTCCGGGTCCCGTTCGACGCCACCGCCGGGCTCACCGATCCAGCGGCGACCGATCCGCGCCGTGATCCGTCGCTGGCGGCCTGGAACAACCTCGGGCTGACGGCTCTGTATCTCGGCGTCGCCGAAGCGGCGCGCGAGTGGCTGATCGGCTTCCTGCACGAGCGGACTCCCTCGGCGCTGGGACGGCCGCTCGCTTCTCTGCCGCGTTTTCAGGACGCGGTGGGGGAGATCGACGTCGAGCTCACCGCGGCCGTCGATCTGGTCGCGGGGCTCGCGCGACGGTTCGACGACGGCGACGCGCAGGCCGGCGAGCACTCCGCCGCCGCCAAGCTCATCGGGACCCGGGCCGCGATCGACGCGGTGGAACGCGCCGTCGCGCTCGTCGGCAACAACGCCCTGACCCGCCACAACCCGCTGCAACGACACCTGCGGGACGTCTTGTGTGCCCGGGTGCACACCCCGCAGGACGACTCCGTCATCTCGGCGGCCGGCCAGGCCGCGCTCGCCCGCCACCGGCTCAGCCCCGGCACCACCCACCACGGTTAGGAAACCACCATGCCCGTCGAGTTCATCGGCATGATCGCCACCAAGCACGCCTCGGAGACCTTCCGCGGCGACGGACCGGTCGTCGATCCGGCGTTCACCCGCCGCTTCGCCCGCGCCCACGAGGACGCCGGCTTCGACCGGATCCTGATCGGCTACGGCTCCGGCTTCCCCGAGGGGGCGCAGGTCGCGGCGTACGCGGCCGCGCACACCGAGCGCCTCGGCGTTCTGGTCGCGCACCGCCCCGGGTTCGTCGCCCCGACCCTGGCCGCCCGGCAGTTCGCCACCCTGGACCAGTTCACCGGCGGGCGCGTCGCGGTGCACACCATCACCGGCGGCAACGACGCCGAGCAGCGACGGGACGGGGACTACCTGACCAAGGACGAGCGGTACGAGCGCACCGACGAGTATCTCGGCATCCTGCGACAGACGTGGGAGTCCGAGGAGCCGTTCAGCCACGAGGGCCGCTTCTACCGGTTCGAGGACCACTACGCCGACGTCAAGCCGGTGGGGCGGATCCCGTTGTACTTCGGCGGCTCGTCGGAGGCGGCGTACCGGGTCGGCGGGCGGCACGCGGACACGTTCGCGCTGTGGGGGGAGCCGCTGGCCGAGACGGCCGAGCAGATCGCCTCGGTGCGCGCGGCGGCGGTTGCGGCGGGGCGGACTGATGTTCCGGGGATCTCGGTGTCCTTCCGGCCGATCCTCGGCGCGACCGAGGAGCTGGCTTGGGAGCGGGCCGAGGGGATCCTGGACCTGTCCCTTATACACATCTCC
>NZ_JAACYW010000167.1 GCF_015356825.1 Catenulispora rubra
GGAGCCCCCCGCCCCGGAGTCCCACGGCCCAGGGCCGCAGTCGATAACGTTCCGATAGTCGTGCGACCCGTCGAAGTGATACGCGGGGTGCCCACCGGAGTAGCGCCCCTGGTGCAGCACCACGTAGAGCCGGTCACCACCGAAGTCGTCTCCATAGGCCCGCTTCGCATACAGCCAGCACCTAGAGACGAAAGGACAGATCCATTGAATCCGGCCCGCCACAGACTGGTCGACGTAGACCGCGACATCGTCGTCGTACGCGTGCAGCCACAGCTCCTGGTCATGCTCGAACCAGTGCTCCCTCCACGTAGCCGGCGGCACCGCGGAGACGGACCTCGCGCCAACCATTGTCATATCGGATCTCGCCATGTTCGGGGCGGCGGGCCGCCATAGACGCGCATGTTCTGGAAATCGAAGGCTCGAAGAGGGCTTCCAGCCCGGGAATACGGCCTCACGTAGGCCATGGTTCGACCGACGGGAAAAGGAACCCTGAACCGCCCGCCTGAACCGCCCGCCTGAACCCGCCACCCGAACCCCGCGTACCTCAGGCCGTGAATGCAATAGCACAGCCAGTCCGCGCCCGCATCGCCGGAATCGGCGGCTACCGCCCCCGACGCGTGGTGACCAACGAAGAGGTCTGCCGGCAGATCGACTCCACGCCGGAGTGGATCGAGCGCCGATCCGGCATCAGGACCCGCAGATTCGCCCAGCCCGACGAAACGCTGGTGGAGATGGCCGCGATCGCCGGCGCCAAGGCACTTGGCGACGCGGGGCTGGCCCCGGCCGACGTCGACCGCATCCTGGTCGCGACGATGTCCTGGACGCCGGATTCCCCCGCCGACCTGGCCGCCGCAGTAGCCGACCGGCTGGGAGTGCACGCGGTCGCCATCCAGGTGAATGCCGCATGCGCCGGCTTCACCGCGGCGCTCAAGCTCGCCGCCGACGCCGTCTCCTCCGGCACCAGCGGCACCTGCCTGGTGATAGGCACCGAGCGGATGTCAGACATCGTGGACCCGACCGACCGCGGAACCGCCTTCCTCTTCTCCGACGGCGCCGGAGCCGTAGTCGTCACAGCGTCAAAGACTCTCGGCATCGGCCCGGTGGTCTGGAGATCTCGCCCGGACCTGTCGCAAGCTATCGTGACCGTTCCCGGCGGCCCGGACACGCGTCCGGTCCTGCAGATGGCCGGCAACACAGTCTTCCGCTGGGCTGTATCCAGCCTCCCCGAGGCGATCAGCGAAGTGCTGGAGGCCTCGGGTCTCGAAGCCGAGGATCTCAGGGCCTTCATCCCGCACCAGGCGAACCTGCGAATCACCCGGTCCGTAGCCGAGTCAGCAGGTCTGTCGCAGCACGTGGCGATCGCCGAGGACATCGTCGACCAAGGCAACACGTCGGCAGCATCCATCCCGCTGGCGATGGAACGGATGCGGGACTCAGGTGTAGTCGCCCGCGGCGATCTGGCCCTACTGCTCGGCTTCGGCGCCGGGCTCGGCTTCGCCGGCATGGTCGTAGCCGTCCCCTGACGCCGCCGCTGTCCTGTGTACCGGGAGCGCCTGAAGCGCCCGCACGTGGAGCAGTCCATGCCACCGGAGCTGATCGACAGGTACCGACACCCGCATCGGCGGCAGGTGACGCGCCAGCGCAGGCAGCGCGGTGGTGGCGATCGCGCGCGCGAGCCAGGACCCGATACAGCGCCGCTTTCCTTGCCCGAAGGACAGGTGGTCCGCCTCGTCCCGCGCGAGGTCCAGGACCTCGGGATCCGTGAAGACCCGCGGGTCGCGGTTGGCTGCGGGGAACACCGGATAGACCAGGTCGCCCTCTGTGATGTCGACGCCGGCGAACGTCAGGTCCCGCCGCGCGATGCGGAGTTGCCCCCACGGCGACGGCGGCTGCCAGCGCAGCAGTTCCGCGACGGCGGATTCGACACCGTCGCCAACCATCTGCCGCCGCGCCGCGGGATCGGTGACCATGACGAGGCTGCCGTTGGCCAGGAGGGCCGCCGTGGTCTCGTAGCCGGTGGCGATCAAGATGACGATCATCGCCCCGATCTCGACCCGGGTGATCGCCCCCCGACCGCGATACGCCTCGATCAGCGCGCCGATGAGGCAGTCGCCGGCTATCGCGTCGGGATCGTTCATGGCCTGCAACGCCAGCCGATGCAGCGCCCGGGACGAGCTCTGCCACCTCTCGTCGGCGGGGTCCAGCCAACCGCTGGTCACGTGCAGGTGCTCGGCGAACTCCGGCAGCAGCCCGTCACGGACGCCCAACACGCGCCCGATGACCTGAAGCGGGATCGGTACGGCGAACTCGGCCACCAGATCGACCCGCTCGCGATCGGCGAGCGGCGCGACCACCGTCCGCACGACCTCCTCGATGACGGGCTGCATCTTCCGGACGCGATCGCGCGTCAGGAAAGGCATCGCAAGCCGAAGCAACCGCTGGTGGTCGGCACCTTCGCTGTTGAACAGAGTGCTGTGGGGCGTCGCGAAGTAGTCCTCGGGATAGCGCCGGGACCCGTAGTCGAACGCAGGAGACGGCACGGCGCGCCAGTCCCGGGTGAACCTGTCGTCGCGCAGCAGCGCCAGCACCTCGCGGTAGCGCGTCACGGCCCACACCTGCAACCCGCCGGGGAACTCGACGCGCTGGACCGGTCCGGCCTCGCGCCATTCCCGGTAATCGACGCCCGGATCCAGAGAGTCGGCCGGCCTCAGACACCGGTTGTTGAACCCTGCGAGCCCGACAGCCGTATAGGAGGCCGGGCGGAGACCGTCGACAAACTCACCGAATGGATCATCTGTTCGAATTGGCATGGTTTGTACCGTATCATCACCAGGATCCCAGGGGGTTGCGATGGCCGAGGACGCCGGCGTCAGGAGCCACATAGTCCTGACCCGGTCGACGGATCGCGACCGCGAACCGCTGACCACAGCATGGATCGGCGGCATCTTCGGCGGCGTGAAGTACCTGCGGCCACTGGCCCGGGCGACCCGGATGCCGGGCATCAGCTACGGTCTCTGTCCAGCCTTCGGGACCGCGACCGGCGAGGCGCGGATCGACGCGTTCGTCGACTCCTGCCTCGCAGCGCTTCGCCGCGTTCAGCCGCGCGGACCGTATCGGATCGTCGGCCACTCATTCGGCGGGACCATCGCCTACGGGGTCGGATGCCGCCTGCGCGATCAGGGAGAGCAGGTGAAGGTGGTGATCCTCGACAGCAGCCTGTATCAGCTGCCGCCGGAGGAACCCGCGTCGCCCATGCGTGAACAGCAGGAACTCAGAGCCCTGGATCTCCTGCTCTACGGCACGGCCGTGGCCTATGCGAAGCCGATGCCACGCGACATCGACTGGACGCAACCCGCTTCCCGCATCCGTCCCCAAGTCCACGCCGCCCTCGGCGAGATCGGCCTACACCTGGCGCCCGACCGGCTGGATGCCGTGATCTCGACGTGCACCCGCAACATCGGCGCCCTCGCCGTCCACCGGCCGCCCGACGCTGACTTCCCGGTGCTGTTCGTCCAATCCGACGAGTTCCCCGACCTGCCCTCCGGGCAGTGGCGGTTCATGCGCACCGCAGATCGCTTCGCCAAGTGGCGGACAGTGAAGATCAGCGATCTGACCATCGCCGAGGTGAGCGGGGACCACCTCACGATGACCGCCTTCCCCCACGTGATCGACGTCGGAAACGTCATCCGTACGTTCCTCGCCGGCGACGCTCGCCGGGGGAGGCCACCGCTTCAGCTCAGCTCGAGGTAGGGCTCGAAAGCCCGCAAGAGCAGCGCGCGCATCCGATCCGGCTGCATGTCGGTCGAATTGGCGAGGATCTGGATCGCGAGCCCGTCGACCATCGCTGTGAACCGGTCGGCGAGGGCTTCGACGTCGGCGCCCGGCGCCAGGCCCTCGGCCTGGCATTCGCGGAGCAGGTCGAGCACGACCTGGTACCAGCCGGAGTAGACCCGCCGCTGGGTGTCCCGCAGCCGCGGTTCGAGCATCGCCTGGTTCCAGAACTGGATCCACACCGACCACTCGTCGATGTCGTCGCTCGTGAGCGGCAGCTGCACCTCGATCAGGCGACGCAGCTTGTCGCGCGCGGACGTCGCCTTCTCGAACTCCACGTCGATCTGCGCCCGGAACCGCTGCGCGTAGAACTCCAGCGCCGCGTGCAGCGTGGCTTCCTTGCTCGGGAAGTGGTAGTGCACGGTCGCGGTGCTGGTCCCGCAGTAGCGGGCGATGTCCGCGACGCGCACGTTGTGATAGCCGCGCCGCGCGATGAGCACCGTCGCGGCCTCAAGGATCTGCTCCCGCCGCTCCTGCGCGCTCACCGCCTCCGCGCGCTCCCGGCCGTTCGTGGGCGGGGGCACGGGCGCCGGACCGGTGCCCTGCGCGAGGTAGGCGATCGAGACGCCGCACGCCTTCGCGATTGCGGCGAGCTCCGGGTCGCGCAGCTTCCGCGTCCCCCGAAGCGCCTTCGACAGGGCGGTCGGGTCCATGCCGACCTGAAGGGCGAGGT
The DNA here is from genome assembly GCF_015356825.1 of Catenulispora rubra. Taxonomy (GTDB): domain Bacteria; phylum Actinomycetota; class Actinomycetes; order Streptomycetales; family Catenulisporaceae; genus Catenulispora; species Catenulispora rubra. The sequence continues at coordinate 4,505 of NZ_JAACYW010000167.1, forward strand.
CACGCTGGGACAGCCCGGCCGCGCGGATCGCGGTGCGCACCCGTTCCGGCAGGTCGGGCAGCTCGGCGGGGGCGGGGCTCGTCGTGTTCTGCGAGCTCGTCATAACCCCGTCAGTATGCCAGGCGGGACGCGCTCATCCCGGTCCGGCCCGCGGCGCGCAGGGCGGCGACCACCTCGCCGGCGGCGCGTTCGCCCGAGGAGATCGCGCCGTCGATGTAGCCGTTCCACACCGAGGCGGTCTCGGTCCCCGCCCAATGGAGACTTCCGGCGGGCTCCCGCCATCCGGCCCGGCCGTAGGACGCCCAGCCGCCCGGCGTCACGAAACACTCGTAGCCCCCGATGGTCCAGCCGGTCCGGGGCCAGATCGTCTCGACGTACTCGATCGGCTGCGCAGCGCCGGCGCCGACGACCTCGGACAGCGCGGCGAGGATCCCCCGGCGGCGCTCGTCGTCCGGCAGGGCGGCCCAGCGGTCGAGCCGGTCGCCGTAGACGAAGGCCACCAGCGCACCCCGCGATGCGTCCTCGGGGGAGTTGTCGAAGACCACCCCCACCGGGTGGTCGCCGTAGAGCGTCGCGATCCCGGAGAGCCCGGCCTCGCGCCAGAACGGCCGGTCGTAGATGGCGTGCACCTTCGCGACCCGGCCCATCGGGGTGTGGCGCACCCACCCGCGCCGTGCGGTCGGCAGCTCCGGGGCGAAGGCGATGTGCTCGACGGCTGCCGGCGGCACGGCGATCACGGCACGGTGCGCGCGCACGACGGTGCCGCTGCCGGTGCGCGCTTCCACGCCGCTCGGGGTATGACGGATCGACAGCACCGGCTCTCCCAGCCGGACCCTTCCCTCCAGCGTCCGCGCCAGTGCGTGGGCGACGGCGTCCGCCCCCTCGGTGAACCGGGCGTCCTGCGCACAATCGCGGGTTTCCATCAGCTGCTCGTAACCACCCGCGGAGGCCAGGTAGAACAGCACGTGGAAGAAGGAGATCTCACGAGGCTCCGCGCACCAGACACCTTGAACGGCCAGGGCCAGCCGTTCGAGGGCGTCCTCGTCGGCGGTCTGCGCCCGGAAGAAGTCCTCCGCCGACTGGGCGTCGTACTCCGCGAACCGCGGGGTGTCCCACGGCCGCTCGACGTCGACGGCCCCCGCGAGGCGGTCGAGGAGGGCGGTGACGCGCTCGTACTCGGCGATCCCCGGACCGCGCTCGGGTGCGGCGCCGGTGTAGGCCATTCGGGTGCCGTCGCCGCGGATCTCGATATGGCTTCCGGACTCCCACGTCGGGAACCGCTCGCAGCCGAACCGGTCGGCCAGTTCCTGGAACCGCAGCTGGCTCGGCCCGATCCACTGGCCGCCGTGATCGACGCGCACCCCGGACCGGCTCGGCCGGCTGTGGACCCGGCCGCCCACGCGGTCCCCGGCCTCCAGCACCACGACCTCGAACCCCGCCTCGACCAGGCCGGAAGCCGCGGTCAGGCCGGCGTACCCGGCGCCCACGACCACGACGTCGGTGTCGACGGCGAAGCCGGGACCGGTGGCGGTCCCGGTGTCCCCGGTGTCCTCGGTGCCGGTTCCGGGGCCCGTTTCGGGGCCGATGGCGGAGATGTCTGGTGTTGTCGCTGTCACGCCGCCCACTGTTTCGCAACACTGGCTGAGGAGTCAATAGATCTCGAAGAATTGCGATTTACCTCTTGACAGGGTCCCGCGCGCTCGTCAAGCTGACTCACCAATCAGTTGTTGCGTTTCGACGATAGTGCCGATGAGCCCCATGACCAGGGAGTGGCAGTGACCCAAGACTCGCAATTTTCTCCAGGCTCGGCCGCGCCACCGGTCCGGGAGCTCCGCCTCGCCGGGCAGGACGGCATCGCCGACAGCAGCGCCGACAGCAGCATCCCCGAGAGCAGCGTCCCCGACAGCATCACCGCCGAGAACATGGCCGCCGCGAACTTGGCCGCCGAGAGCGGCGCCGACGAAGTCTCCGAGAAGGGCCTGCGCTCCGGAGCCCTCGGCATGGCGACCAGCCTGATCCTGTCGGTCGCGTCGGCGGCGCCCGCCTACAGCCTCACCGCGACCCTGGCGTTCATCGTCGGATACGTCGGCTTCCAGGCCCCCGCCGTGGTGGTGCTCGCCTTCGTCCCGATCCTGTTCATCTCCTTCGGCTACGCGGCGCTCAACCGCCGCGACCCCGACTGCGGCACGATCTTCACCTGGGCCTCGCGGGTCCTCAACCCGAACATCGGGTTCCTCGGCGGATGGGCGATCATCGCGTCCTTCGTGCTCGTCATCGGCAGCCTGGCACAGGTCGCGGGACAGTACGTGTTCCTGCTGGTCGGCGCCAAGGGGATCGGCGCCACGCCGTCCGACCCCTGGATCCTGCTGGCCGGGCTCGGCTGGCTCCTGCTGATGACGCTCGTCTGCTACCGCGGCATCGAGATCGCGGCGGCCGTCCAGCGCGCGCTGCTCTTCCTGGAGTTCGGCATGCTCCTCGTGCTGTCCGTCGTGGCGCTGGTGCGGGTCTACAGCGGTCACGCGCCCGCCGGGACGCACCGGCCGCAGCTGGCCTGGCTGAACCCGTTCCACGGCTCGATGAGCGCGTTCGTCAGCGGCCTGGTCCTCATGCTGTTCATCTACTGGGGCTGGGAGACCGCGCTCACAGTCAACGAGGAGACCACCGACCGGCGCCGCACCCCCGGCCGCGCCGCGACCTACTCGACGGTGTTGCTGGTGGCGCTGTACCTGGTCGCCACCTTCGCCGCGATCTCGTTCGCCGGCATCGGGAGCACCGGCATCGGCCTGAACAACCCCGACAACTCCGCCGACGTGCTCTACCCGTTCGGCACCGCGGTGTTCGGTTCGAGCGGCGCCGGATCGATCCTGTGGCACCTGCTCATCCTCATGGTCCTGACCTCCGCCGCCGCCTCGACGGAGACGACCGTGCTGACCCTGAGCCGGACCATGCTCTCCATGGGCGACCAGGGCGCCCTCCCGCGAGCGCTCGCCCGCGTGCACCCGCGCTTCCGCATCCCGCACGTCGGGACGATCGCGGTCGGCGTCGCCGGGGCGGTGGTGTACACCACGATGAACTTCCTCGGCCACGGCCTGGCCATCGGGGACGCGGTCTCCTCGTGCGGGGTGATGATCGCGTTCTACTACGGACTCACCGGCCTGACCTCCGCCTGGGCCTACCGCGCCGCATGGCGTGACAGCGCCGCGGATATCTGGCTGCGCATCGTCTTCCCGCTGATCGGCGGAGTGGTGCTGCTCGCCGCCGGCTCGTGGACCCTCGTCCACGCCTGGGACCCCTCCCACAGCGGGACGAGCTGGACGCTCCCGTTCTCCTCCGGAACCCGCGTCGGCGGCACGTTCGTGATCGGCACCGGGGCGATCCTGCTGGGACTGCTCGTCCTGCTGGTCTGCCGCCGCCGCTATCCCGCGTTCTTCCACCGCCCGGCCTCGCAAGGTTGATCTCCATGAGCTTCGCAGACTTCCCCTCCACCAGGCAGTCCGCCTACCAGATCGTCGATCCGGAGACCGGTGAACTGGTCCAGTCCTTCCCGTACGCCACGGACGCCGAGATCGAAGCCGCGCTGCAGGGCGCGCAGGCGGCGTACCTCTGGTGGCGCGGCCGGACCGTCGCCGAACGCGCGGAGACCGTGCGCCGAGCCGGGGCCGTGCTGCTGGGACGTGCGGAGGAACTGGCCGAGACGATGCGCTCGGAGATGGGCAAACCCCTCGCCGAGGGCATAGCCGAGATCGAGTACTGCGCCACCATCTTCGACTACTACGCCGACCACGGCCCAGCGCTCGCCGCGGACCAGGAACTCCCGGCCCGCGGCGGCGCGCAGGCCGTCGTCCAATCCCGGCCGATCGGACCGCTGCTGGGCGTCATGCCGTGGAACTATCCGTGCTACCAGGTCGTGCGGTTCGCCGTACCGAACCTGGTGCTGGGGAACACCGTGATCGTCAAGCACGCCGAATCCGTGCCCCGCACCGCCGACACCCTCGAACAGATCATGCTCGAAGCCGGTCTTCCGCACGGCGCCTACCGCAACGTGTTCGCCAGCCACGGCCAGATCGCGTCCATCATCGCCGACCGCCGCGTCCAGGGCGTCTCGCTGACCGGATCCGAAGCCGCCGGGTCCGCCGTCGCCGCCCTGGCCGGGCGCCACCTGAAGAAATGCGTGCTCGAACTCGGCGGTTCGGACCCGTTCATCGTGCTCGACAGCGCCGACGTCGCCGCGGTGGCGGCCCTGGCCTGGCAGACCCGCATGGACAACAACGGACAGGCGTGCACCTCGAACAAGCGCCTGCTGGTCATGGACGACATCCACGACGCGTTCGTCGACGCGCTCCTGGCCCAGGCCAAAGCCGTCGACGCGGCGAAGCACCCGCCGCTTGCCTCCCGGACCGCCGCGGAGAACCTCGCCGCGCAGGTCGACGACGCCGTCGCCAAGGGCGCACGCCTGCTGGCCGGCGGGACCCTGGCCCGGGACGGTTCGGCCCGCTACGCGCCGGCCGTCCTCCTGGACGTCACCGCGGACATGCGCGCCCACGACGAAGAACTCTTCGGGCCGGTCGCCGTCGTCTACCGCGTCCGGGACGACGACCACGCGGTCGAGGTCGCCAACTCCTCGCCGTACGGACTCGGCGCCTCCGTCTTCAGCACCGACACGGACCGCGCGCGCCGCCTGGCCGAGCGGCTGGACGCCGGGATGGTCAGCATCAACTCGCCCTCCGCCGACGGACCCGAACTGCCCTTCGGCGGCGTCAAGCGCTCCGGCTTCGGCCGCGAACTCGGCCCGGCCGGGATGAACGAGTTCGCCAACAAGCGGCTCGTCTACACGGCGGCGGGGCCGAATGTCTGACACGGCCTTCGCCATGAACCCCGATGTGAACTCTGCTACGAACCCTAACACGAGCTCCGATACGAACCCTGATATGAAATCCGGCTCGGACTCTGGCACGAGCTTTCCCGGGGCCTTCCCCTCGGCCTTCGTCGATCCTTCGTCCGTAGCCGTCGTCGGCGCGAGCGAGAACCAGGCCAAATGGGGCTACTGGCTCGCTCGCGGGGCCCTGGCCGGTGCCGACCGGCGCCAGGTCTGGCTGGTCAGCCGTCGTGCCACCGAGATCCTGGGCCATCGTTCCTACCCGAGCGTGAGCGACCTGCCAGGCACGCCGGCGCTCGTCGTCCTGTCTGTCCCGGCCGAACATGTGCTGCCGGTCGTAAACGACGCGCTGGCCAAGGGATCCCGTGCCTTCCTCGGGATCACCGCCGGGCTCGGCGCCGCCGCCGAGGACGAACTCGCCGCGCTGCTCGACCGGTTCGGTGCGCGGATGATCGGCCCGAACAGCCTGGGCCTGGTCAACACCACCGCCGACCTGCGGCTCGCCTGGGGACACTTCACACGCGGGAATCTCGCGATCGTCTCCCAGAGCGGCCAGGTCGGTTCCGAGATCGCCGAACTCGGCGCGCGCTCCGGACTGGGTATCTCCCGCTTCTACTCCGTCGGCAACCAACTCGACCTCACAGCCGCCGACGTCCTGGAGTCACTGACCCGCGACGAGCACACCAAGACGGTGGCGCTGTATCTGGAGAGCTTCAGCGACGGAACGCGGATCGTCGAAGCACTCAGAGAACTGCGTCGCGCCGGCAAGCACACGCTCGTGCTCACCACCGGCGCCAGCGAAGGCAGCCGTCGGCTGGCGCGCTCCCACACCGGATCGATGACGTCGGCGCTCGACGTCGTCGACGCCGCGTGCCGCGTCGCAGGCGCGCTGCGGGTCTCGACACCGAACGAGCTCGTCGACGTGACCCGGGTCCTGGCCGCGACGGCGCCACCTGCCGGGCGCCGCGTGGCGATCATCAGCGACAGCGGAGGCCAGGGCGGGATCGCCGCCGACGTCGCCGCCGCGCAGGGACTGCTGACGCCGGCTTTGAGCGACCGGCTGCAAGCCCGGCTGCGGACGTTGCTGCCTGCCGCGGCCGCCGTGGACAACCCGGTGGATCTCGCCGGCGGGGGAGAGGCGGAGCTCCAGGTCTACGCCAAGGTCGCGGAGGCGGTGGCGGAATCCGGCGAGGTCGACGCGATCGTCCTGTCGGGATACCTCGGCCGCTATGGCGAGGACAGCCCGGGAGTCCAGGAGATTCAGGACACTGAGTTCGCGGTGATCGACCGTCTGGGGCAGCTGGCCGGCGGCGCGGCACCGGTGCCGGTACCGCTGGTCGTGCACAGCATGAGCAGGTCCTCGCCTGCGGTTTTGCGTATGCGGGACCATCGGATTCCGGCGTTCGACACCATCGACGCGGCGCTCGGCGCGTTGGGCCGGGCCGCGCGGCTCGGAGGGCAGCCGGGCCGTGATCTGCCGCCGGGTCGGGACAACGCGGCTTCGCGCGTCCAGGGCTACTGGGGCGCTCGCGAGTTCCTGATGGCGCAGGGCATTGAGATGCCGTGCGCACGACGCGTCACCGACGCCGCCGAACTCGCGCAGGCCTGCACGTCGCTGCGCGCGCCGCTGGTTCTCAAAGCAGGGTGGATCGAGCACAAGAGCGAGCACGGAGCAGTCCGGACCGGGTTGAACCAGGACACCACCGCCGAGGCGTTCACCGAGATGTACGACCGGCTCGGTCCGGGGGAGTACGTCCTCGAAGAGCAGGACACGCGTCCCGGCGTCGTCGAGATGCTGGTCGGGGCACGCCGTGACCCCGACTTCGGTCCCACGGTGGTCGTGGGCTTCGGCGGGGTCCAGGCCGAGCTCTGGCAGGACGTGTCCGTCGAGCTGGCCCCGGTCGATCGGTCGACAGCCGCGAACATGCTCGACCGCCTGCGCTCGTCCCGACTCCTCGACGGCTGGCGCGGACAGCCGGCCGTCGACATCAGCGCCCTGATCGAGGCGATCGTCGTCGTGTCCGAGCTGATCGCCGGCGACGCCTCGCTCGAAGAGATCGAGATCAATCCGGTTCGGGTCGGGCCGCGGGGCGCCCTGGCCGTGGACGGACTTGTCGTGCCCGTAATTCATCACGTATGAGCAGGAGCAGCCGCATGAACACCTCCATTGAGCCCTGGCCGCTGACCGACGAGCAGCGCGCGATCGTCGAGCTCTGCCGGGAGTTCGCCGCGAACGAGATCCGGCCCCGCGGCCGCGAGGTCGACGAGGCCGACATCGTCTCGCCGGTGGACATCTTCCAGGCCGCGGCGAAGGTCGGCATTACCGACTTCATGCTTCCCGAGGAGTACGGCGGCGGGGGGTTCACCGACGTCGTGACCCAGTGCCTGGTGCAGGAGCAGATGTGTTGGGGCGATCCCGGGATCGGCAACTTCGTGTGCTCGAACGGGTTCTTCGCCGATCCGCTGCTCGAACTCGGCACCGAAGAGCAGAAGGAAACGTGGCTGCGTCCCCTGACGGGCCCGACCCCGCTCTACACAGCCTTGGCGACGACGGAGCCCGGGGCGGGCTCCGACGCCGCGTCCATCACGACTACTGCGGTCCGGGCCGACGGCGGCTACGTGCTCAACGGTCAGAAGGCCTGGATCTCCAACGCCGGCCTAGCCGATCAGTACGTCGTGTTCGCCAAGACCGATTCCTCCCTGCGTTCCTCGGGCGTCACCGCCTTCCTGGTGCGCAAGGGCGCCGAAGGGATGACGTTCGGCGAGCCGATGCGGAAGATGGGCCAGCGCGCGATCGTCTGTCGGGAGATCTTCTTCCACGATGTCTTCGTTCCCGAGGCCGACCGCCTCGGCGACGAGGGCCAAGGCTTCCACGGGCTGATGAAGACGTTCGACGTCTCCCGGATCGTCCTGGCCGCGGCGGCGACGGGAGCCGCGCGTGCGGCGTACGAGTACGCGCTCCAGTACGCACGCGAGCGTACCCAATTCGGCAAGCCCATCATCGAGCACCAGGCGGTCGCGTTCCGGCTCGCCGACATGGCCACGCGCATCGAGTCGGGGTGGCTGCTCACGCTGCACGCCGCGCGCCTGCTCGACGCCGGCGCCGACACCACCAAGCTCGCCGCCATGGCCAAGCTCCAGGCCTCGGAGACCGCGATGGCCGCGACGTGGGGCGCCGTGCAGACCCTCGGCGGATGGGGCTACTCGCGTGAGTACCCGGTCGAGCAGTGGATGCGCGACGCCAAGCTGGAGGAGATCGAGGAGGGCACCTCGGACATCATGCGCCTCGTCATCTCGCGGCGGCTCTGAGTATCCGGCTCCAAGTCCGACCGGCACTGCCTTCTCTGAACAGGACCGACATGGGTTTCCAGAACGAGTTCACCGAGATGTTCGGCGTCGAGCATCCCATCGTCTGTGGCGGCATGCTGGCCGTCGGCACCGCGGACCTGATCTCGGCCGTCGCGAACGCCGGCGCGCTGGGATTCCTCAGCGCCCTGACTCAGCCGACGCCGGAGGCGCTCGCCGACGAGATCAAGCGGTGCCGCGACCTCACCGACAAGCCGTTCGGCGTCAACCTGACCATCCTTCCGACCATCGAGCCGGTGCCTTATGACGACTACCGCGCGGTGATCATCGACTCGGGCATCAAGATCGTGGAGACGGCCGGCAGCAACCCCGCGCCGCACCTGCCCGCGTTCAAGCAGGCCGGGGTGAAGGTCGTGCACAAAGCCGTCGCGGTCCGGCACGCGCTCAAGGCCGAGGCGCTGGGTGTGGACGCGGTGAGCATCGACGGCTTCGAGTGCGCCGGCCACCCTGGGCCGGACGACGTCCCCGGCCTGGTGCTCATCCCGGCCGCGGCCCGCCGGCTGACGATCCCGATCATCGCCTCGGGCGGCTTCGCCACCGGCGCCGGCCTCGTCGCGGCGCTGGCGCTCGGGGCGTGTGCGATCAACATGGGCACCCGGTTCGAGGCGACGGAGGAGGCGCCGATCCACCCCAACGTGAAGGCACAGATCGTCGCCAACGACGAACGCGGCACCCAGATCGTTTTCCGCGAGTTCGGCAACACCGCCCGAGTGGCCCGAAACACCGTGTCGGAGGACATCGCGCGCATCGGTGCCCTACCGCAAGCCACCTTCGCTGACGTCGCCGACCTGGCCTCCGGCAGGCGCGCCAGGCAGCAGGTGCTCCACGACGGCGACGTCGAGGGCGGCATGTGGTGGGCTGGCCAGGCGCAGGGGCTCATCGACAGCGTCGAGAGCTGCGACACCGTGGTGCGGAGCATCGTCGAGGACGCCGAGCGGATCATCCTCGGACGGCTTGTGCGGCAGGTCAAGCGCATGTGAGACAATCGGAACCGGTCACCCTGGATGATCCTGCCGGGCGACCCCGAACGAGATGTGCGCCGTACCCGGTCCGCCAAGACGACGCTCCCTGAGGAGCTGATTCGTCGTGGAACAGGTAGTGCAGATCATCGGGTCGATGTTGGTCTTGGCGGCGTTCGTGGCCGCGCAGAGGGCCTGGCTGCGTCAGCGATCAGCCCTCTACCTCCTTCTCAACTTCGTGGGCTCCACTGTGCTGACCGTTGCGGCCATTGCGGGCAGCCAGTGGGGATTCCTGCTGCTGGAGGGCGTCTGGGCGCTCGTGTCGGGTGCGGGTCTGCTCGCTGTGGTCCGTGACTCAGGTTCAGGCTCAGGCGCTGACGCAGCTGCTGACGTAGCCGTCGCCGGCCAGCCCGACCTTCGCCAGTAGCGCCGCCGCGGCCATGCCGGTCGGATCGGCCGTCACCGCCACGGTCTCCCAGAGCGGAACGTCCCCGGCCAGCGGGATGAACCGCACGCGGTCGGTCTTCACGGTGAACGACTGCGGGACCAGCGCGACGCCCAGGCCGAAGGAGACCAGGTCCAGGAGCGAGTGCACGTCCGACGCCTCCAGGGCGACGCGGCGCTCGACACCGGCCTCGGCCAGGACCCGGTCGGCCAGGTCGCGGGTGCCCCAGTCCGCGGTGAAGTCGACGAACCGCTCGTCGCCGAGGTCCTGGAGCTTGACCTCGTCGCAGCCGGCGAACCGGTGGTCCAGGGCGCAGCCCAGGACCAGCGGCTCGCGGTCCAGGGCGCTGACCACGACCTCCTCCGGGATCTGCCGGGGCCGCGAGACGAACGCGATGTCCAGGCTTCCGGTGCGGACCCGGTCGGTCAGATCGCCGGAGCCGCCGTGGCGCAGGCTCACCTCCAGCCCGGGGTGTTCCCGCACGAACCCGGCCAGCAGTGCGGGGACGTGCACTGCGTGCAGGCACTGCAACGAGCCGACGGACAGCGTGCCGCGCAGCAGTCCCCGCACCGCCGCGACCGCGCCCTTGGCGGCGTCGCCGGCCGCCAGCGTCTTGCGCGCCTCGACCAGCAGCGCCCGGCCCTCGGCGGTCAGCTGCACCTGGCGCGTGCTGCGCAGGAACAGCGGCGCGCCGAGCTCGCGCTCCAGCGACCGGATCGACGCGGACAGGCCGGACTGGGCGATGTGCAGGCGCTTGGCCGCGCGGGTGAAATGGCAGTCCTCGGCGACGGCCACGAAGTGTTCCAGTTGGCGCAGTTCCACGCCGGTCCCCATTCATCAGCCACGGAAGTCATCAGCCACTGAGCTCAGGAGCATTCAGCAGAGCCGGTGCTCAATGACATCGGGAACTCGTGTTGGACAGTACTAATTCCCGGTGGCGAGGCTTGAGGGGAAGCAGAGCGACGCAGAACGAACGCACAACGAACGCGAGACGCAGGACCGGGAGAGGAACAGCCATGAAGACCCGCCGCATCGGCGACACCGCTGTCAGCGCCATCGGGCTCGGCGGCATGCCGATGTCCATCGAGGGCCGCCCCGACGAGCAGCGCTCCGTCGCCACTATCCACGCCGCCCTCGAAGCCGGCGTCACGCTGATCGACACCGCCGACGCCTACCACCTGTTCGCCGACGAGGTCGGCCACAACGAGAGCCTGATCGCCCGGGCGCTGGCCTCCTACGGCGGCGACACCTCGGACGTGCTGGTCGCCACCAAGGGCGGGCACCTGCGGCCCGGCGACGGCACCTGGACGCAGGACGGTTCGCCCGCGTACCTGAAGCAGGCGTGCGAGGCCTCGCTCAAGCGGCTCGGCGTGGAGGCCATCGGGCTGTACCAGTTCCACCGGCCCGACCCGAAGGTCCCCTACGAGGACTCGATCGGCGCCATCCGGGACCTGCTGGACGAGGGCAAGATCCAGCAGGCGGGCATCTCCAACGCGAGCACGCAGCAGATCCAGCTCGCCAACGAGATCCTGGGCGGCCAGCTGGTGAGCGTGCAGAACCAGTTCTCGCCGCGGTACCGGAGCAGCGAGGCGGAGCTTCAGCTGTGCGCCGTGCTGGGGCTGGCGTTCCTGCCGTGGAGTCCGCTCGGCGGGATCTCGCAGGCCGCCGGGCTCGGCACCCGGTTCGACGCCTTCGCCGAGGTGGGGGCCGCGCACGGGGTGAGCGCGCAGCAGGCGTGCCTGGCGTGGATGCTGGCCAAGGCGCCGGTCGTGATCCCGATCCCCGGGTCCTCGCGTCCGGAGACGATCCGCGACTCGGTCGCGGCGGCGGATCTGGTGCTGTCGGCCGAGGAGTTCGCTCGGCTGGACGCCGTATGAGGGACGCGGCTGGCTCGGCTGGCCCGGCTGGCCTGGACGCGGTGGCTGGCACGGCTGGCCTGGCTCCTGCGGCCGCGCTGGCCGTTCCGGCGGCCCCCGCGGTCCCGGCCGTCCCGGCGGCTCCGGTCACCTTCGGGATCGTTGGTCGCGGCTGGCGCGCGGACTTCTTCGCGCGCCTGGCCGCCCTGCTGCCCGAGCGGCTGACGCTGGTCGGCGCGGCGGTCCGGCGGGCCGAGGCTGCCGAGGAGGTCGCGCGCCGGTGGAGCGTGCCGGCGTACCTCTCGCCTGCCGAACTCGTCGCGAAACAGCACCCTGACTTCGTGGTGGTCTGCGTGCCGTGGCCGGCGACGCCGGAGATCACCGCGGCGCTCGTCGACGACGGGGTCCGGGTGCTGGCCGAGACGCCGCCGGCACCGGACGCCGACGGGCTGCGGGCCTTGTGGGCGCGGGTCGGCGGCGGGGAGATGGTCCAGGTGGCCGAGCAGTACCTCATGCTGCCGGGGCACGCCGCCCGGCGCGAGCTGGTGCGCCGGGGCGTGATCGGGCAGGCGACGTCCGTGCAGGTCAGCTCGACGCACGGCTACCACGCCGTCTCGATGATCAGAGGCCTGCTGGACGCCGGCTTCGGGCCGGTCCGCGTCACCGCCTCCCAGTTCACGGCGCCGCTGCTGGACCCCCTGAACCGCGACGGCTGGACCGGTGACGAAGCCCCGAAGGACGCCACCACCACGCTCGCGACGCTCGACTTCGGTAACGGCCACTCGGGCCTGTACGACTTCACCGACAACCAGTGGCACAACCGCCTGCGGCTGCGCCGGATCCTGGTCCGCGGCAGCCTCGGCGAGATCGCCGACGACACGGTCGTGCGCTGGGGCGGGCCGGAGACGGTACTCAGGTCCGCGATCGTGCGCTCCCAACTCGGCCGCGACCTGAACCTCGACGGTTACGACACCGAGCACCTGTCCTTCGACGGCGCCGTCGTCTGGCACAACCCGTTCGCCGGCCTGCGCCTGATGGACGAGGAGATCGCGATCGCGACCCTGCTGACCGCGACCGCCGCCTGGGCCCGGGACGGGGAACCGGCGCCATACCCGCTGGCCGAGGCGTGCCAGGACCACCTGGTCTCGCTGGCTATCGACCGGGCGGCGGCCACGGGATCGGGCGTCGTCACCGAGGTCGAGCCGTGGGGGCCGGCTGAGCGCGCCGGCTGACCGTTTCGCTCCGTTTGCCGCATCTGCCGTGGTCCCCGAGGGTGGGAACCACGGCCCGGCACGCGAAGGAGACGACGTCCCATGACAGACGCGCAGCCCAACCCGACGACCACCGACGCGGGGATCCCGGTCGCCAGCGACGAGCACTCGCTCACGGCCGGCCCCGACGGCCCGATCCTGCTGCACGACCACTACCTGATCGAGCAGATGGCCGGCTTCAACCGGGAACGCGTCCCCGAACGGCAGCCGCACGCCAAGGGCGGCGGCGCCTTCGGCCGGTTCGAGGTCACCGGGGACGTCAGCGCGTACACCAAGGCCGTCGTGTTCCAGCCGGGCACCACGACCGACATGGTCGCGCGCTTCTCCACGGTCGCCGGGGAGCACGGCAGCCCGGACACCTGGCGGGACCCGCGCGGCTTCGCGCTGAAGTTCTACACCGCCGACGGCAACTACGACATGGTCGGGAACAACACCCCGGTCTTCTTCATGCGCGACCCGCTGAAGTTCCAGCACTTCATCCGCTCGCAGAAGCGGCGCGCCGACAACAACCTGCGCGACCACGACATGCAGTGGGACTTCTGGACCCTGTCCCCGGAGTCGGCGCACCAGGTCACCTGGCTGATGGGGGACCGCGGCATCCCGCGCAGCTGGCGGCACATGAACGGGTATTCGAGCCATACCTACATGTGGGTCAACGCCGTCGGCGAGCAGTTCTGGGTGAAGTACCACTTCCTCACCGACCAGGGCGTCGAGTTCCTGGCGCAGGATGAGGCCGACACGCTGGCCGGGTCGGATAGCGACTACCACGTCCGCGACCTGTGGACGGCGATCAGCGCCGGCGAGCACCCGTCGTGGACGCTGAAGGTGCAGGTCATGCCGTACGCGGACGCCGCCGGGTACCGCTTCAACCCCTTCGACCTGACGAAGGTGTGGCCGCACAAGGACTATCCGCTGGTCGAGGTCGGCCGGATGACGCTGGACCGCAACCCCGTCGACTACCACTCGCAGATCGAGCAGCTGGCGGTCGAGCCGAGCAACCTGATCCCCGGCATCGGCCCGAGCCCGGACAAGATGCTGCTGGGCCGCATGTTCGCCTACCCCGACGCGCACCGCGCCCGCATCGGCGTGAACTACACCCAGCTCCCGGTCAACGCCCCCATCACCCCGCCGCACAACTACAGCACCGCCGGCCGCATGCGCTACCACTACGCCTCCGACCCGGTCTACGCCCCGAACTCCAAGGGCGGCCCCCACGCCAACCCCGCGCACTCCGCCGAACCCGCGGGCTGGCCGGTCGACGGCGAGATGGTGCGCGCAGCCGCCGCGCTGCACGCCGAGGACGACGACTGGGGACAGGCCGGCACGCTGGTGCGGGAGGTCATGGACGACGCCGCGCGGGACCGGCTGGTCGGGAACATCGTGGGGCACTTGTTGGACGGCGTGAGCGATCCGGTGCTCGAGCGCGCGTTCGAGTACTGGCGGAACGTGGACGCGGAGGTCGGGCGACGGATCGAGGAGGGTGTGCGGGCCGGGCGGAAGTGAGCTGAAGCCGCAATTCGCACATCCGCACATCCGCACACCCGCACACCCGCGCCAGTCTCATGCCGGCTCGCGCATGTCCGCACGCGCCAGTCTCAGGCCGACCCGCGCATGCCCGCACGCCCGCGCCAGTCTCGTGCCGACCGGCCCCGTGCCTCCGCGCCAGTCTCGTGCCGACTCGCGCCCACACATCCGCGCCAGTCTTGTGCTGCCTGGCGCGCGCGTACCCGCGCAGTCTTGTGTTGCCTGGCGCCCATCCGCGGGCCGGCATGCGGCTTTTGGTTCCGTCGGCCTCGTCGAGGCTGTCCGTCAGCAATTCGGTGGCGGCCGTCGCCGCGCCGGTGCTGGTGCGTGCGCGGCGGTTCGGTGTCGCCGAGAGCTGACATCCGCAAACCGTGGGGGGAATGGTCGTGGTCAAGAAATCGTGGTTTCGTGCCTTGATTCTTGCGTTGTGTGCAGTGCTGCTCATCCCTGGACAAGCGTTCGCGACTCCAGGCGCGTTGCTGTGGGCGAATCCCACCAGCGCTTCCGAGGTCGCCGTCGGGCCGACTGTCGCGAACGGCATCGCCTACTACGGCGAGGGCTCGGGCCCGCTCTACGCCTGGAACGCGGCCACCGGCGCGCTGCTGTGGAGCTATCAGATCCCCGGCCGGACCGGCATCAACGGTGCGCCGGCCGTCGTGGGCAACACGGTGTACGTCGGCGGCATCGGCGGTTCCGTCGCCGCGCTGAACGCCACGACCGGTGCGGTGCTGTGGGTCAACGCGACCAATGCCTCTGAGACGGACATCGCCCCGACCGTGGTCAACGGCGTGGTCTACTACGGCTCCGGAAACGGCCCCATGCGCGCCTGGGATGCCACTACCGGCGCGCTGCTATGGAGCTACCAGATCCCCGGCCGTACAGGGATCGAAGGAGCGCCGACCGTCGTCGGCAGCACCGTGTATCTGGGCGGCTTCGGCGGTTCGGTCGCTGCGCTGAACGCTACGACCGGTGCGGTGCTGTGGGTCAACGCGACCAATGCCTCTGAGACAGGCATCGCCCCGACGGTGGTCAACGGCGTGGTCTACTACGGCTCCGGGAGCGGCCCGATGCGCGCCTGGGACGCTACCACCGGCGCGCTGCTGTGGAGCTATCAGATCCCAGGCCGGACCGGAATCAACGGCGCGCCGACCGTCGTGGGGAGCACGGTGTATCTGGGCGGCGTCGGCGGTTCCATCGCGGCGCTGAACGCCACGACCGGCGCAGTGCAATGGGTCGCCTCGACCAACGCTTCCCAGAGCGCCATCGGCCCGATAGTCGCCGGCGGAATCGCGTACTACGGCGAGGGCAGCGGCCCGCTGTACGCCTGGAACGCCACCACCGGTGCGCTGCTGTGGAGCTACCAGATCCCCGGCCGGACCGGCATCAACGGATGGCCCGTCGTCGTCGGCACGACGGTGTACGTCGGAGGCATCGGCGGATCCATCGCCGCAGTGAACAGCGCCACCGGTACGGCAGCGTGGGCGGCGTCCACCAACGCTTCCGAAACCGGCATCGGACCCGTCGTCGTGAACGGCGACGCCTACTACGGCGAGGGCAGCGGCCCGCTCTACGCCTGGAACGCCGGCACCGGGTCCCTGCTCTGGAGCTACCAGGTCCCCGGACGCCAAGGCGTGAACGGTGCACCGGCCATCGCCGGCAACGTCCTCTACGCCGGCGGCTGGGGCGGATCCATCGCCGCACTCAGCACGGTGTGACCGGGTAACGGCCATTGGCTCGTGGCGCCCTCGAACGGGTTCTCATACGGGTGGCAGTCGGGACAGTTGCGGCCTTGTTCGCTACGGTAGTGGTCATGGCCGAAGCTGCTGTTGTGCGACGACTGCCCGACCCGGACCCGCTCCTGGGCGCCGAGCCGATGCCCGACACCGTGTTCGAGGACCTGCTGGCCGACTCCGACGACCGCAACGGCGAGGCCTACCAGGCCATCGCCGACGCCGAGGCCACCTGGTCGTGACGTCGTGACCTTCCGGCTCACGCCCGAGCAGATCTGCCGCGTGAACCAGGCCTGCGGGGGCGACGGGATCCCCCGCGACCCGGCGATACTGCCCGTCGTGCTCTCCGTCGCCTACGGCGTCGTGTGGTCGCCGCGCACCCGCGGCTGGGAGCTGGAGTACCCCGACCCGCTGGACCGGGCCGTCCACCTGGTCATAGACCTGATCCGGTACCGCACCTTCGCCACGTCGAACACCACCACCGCGATCCGGGTCGCCGACGTCCTGCTGGCCGCCGACGGCATCGTGCTCACCCTGGACCCCGACACCGCCGCCCTGTGGGCCGAGCAGTGCGCGCACGACCACATGCGCGCACCGGCGTGGATGAAGCAGTGGCTCTCGCCGTGGATCAAGCGGCCCGAGTAACGTCCCGGGCCAGATCCCTTACAACCCCAGGTTCCCGAAGATACTCGTCTCGAAGGCGCAGTCGTCGTAGACGGTGCCCGCGTCGTACTGCTCGCTGTGGGAGTAGGACCTCACGGTCGCGCCTGTGCTCTTCTGCAGGAAGTACGTGGTCCCCGGCGGCAGCGTGAACGACGTCTTCGGATAGTCGATGCTGGTGTTGCTGCACGCGTTCTGCTGTCCTTCCGCGTTGCTGGCGTAGGCCTTGCAGCTGGTGCAGGCGCCGATGTTGATCGCGCCGGTCGCGGGGCCGGTGTAGAGGATCTGCATCGGGTCCGGGCTGTCGTTCGAAATGGTGATGGTGATGCTTCCGCCACCGGTCAGGGTGGGTATGACCTTGCCCGCGTCGGCGTCCTGCTGCGCGATCTGCGCGGCGATGCTGAATTTCTGGGCCAGCGCCTTGTTGGGGTCGTTGGGGTACGTGCTGACGAAGCTGTCCATGGCGGTCTGGGCGTCGGTGAACTTGCCGTTCTTGTAGTCGGACACCGCGCAGTCATAGGTGCCGGACTCGATGTCGCCGCCGTCGGTGGCCACGTCCTTCTTCAGGGCGTCGGAGACGGTGGCCACACTGCTGGTGAGCGACTTGGCCTGGGTCCCGAGCCCGGTGAGCGTGGCGGTGGCGGAGCAGGGGTCGGATCCGGTGAGCTGGCCGGCGGCCGCGCCGATCGCGGCGGCGACCGCGGGTTCGACCTTGCCGGCCTGCGCCGAGGTGGGGAACGTGGACAGCAGTAGGTTGAGGTCCTGCGCCGCCGTCGGGTCCGCCTTGGCGCCCAGGGCGTTCACGCCGCACTGGTAGAGGGAGGTGGCCAGCGGGTCGTTCGGGAAGGTGGCCAGCGATCCGAGGTCGGCCGTGCTGATCGTCGCGTCGGGCAGCGTGCGCAGGAACGTCAGCGGCTCGATCGCGCCGCAGTAGTCGTGGTTGCTGTAGGGGGTGCTGACGTGCTGGTAGAACGCGGTGAGCCGGTCCGGCACCTGCTTGGCGGCGCGCGACGTGCGGTGGTGGTCGAGCAGGTCCTGGTAGGTCCCCAGGGCGGTGACGTACGCCGGCTCGGCGGTGTCGGCGGACTGGGTCTCGGCCGCCGCGATGGCCGCGTCGGCCTGCGCCAGGCGGCTCAGCAGCATCCGCTGGACGGCTTCCTGGCGCGCGTTGTCGAACAGGATGGTGCCGCAGATCGGCACCGCGAGCAGGACGATGGCCAGGCCGAAGGCCAGCTGCGGGGTCGGGGGCCAGGCCAGCCGCGTGCGCAGGCTGAGGACGGCGGCCCGGGCGGCGGCGAGGATCAGGAACAGCACGTAGCCGATGATCACGGCGACCGGGACGCCATCCGGCTTGGCGGGCAGGGCGATCAGGAGCAGGATCCCGGTCGCGATCCAGCACACCACCGCTCCTCGCCAGCGGCGCAGCAGCGCGTGGCCGAGGCCCAGGCCGCTGAGGTTCAGCAGCGCCACCGCCGCGGCGCGCCACCGCTCCGCCGCGCCGACGGGCGGGACCGGCGCGGGCGGGACTTGCATGGGCGCCATGGGGGTCATGGGTAGGTTCGGTGGCGCCATCGGGACCGATTGAACCGGTTGAGGAGGCAGCGCGCCCAGGAAATGCGGCGGAACGTAAGCGGTCGGCACGCCGGGCGGCGGCTGATCGCCCTGCCGTGGCTGATCGACGTGCGGCGGCTCCGGGCGCTCCCCGACACCGTCCTGCGGCTCCTCGGTCATATCCACGTCCCCTGAATCTGTGTCCTGATAATGGAATTGTCCGCGCGGCTGGCGCACAGCAAGTACATCGGTCCCCACCTGGGTCGGGCAACGGTGAAAACGCTTAGATCCCGCCGGAACCGGTGGTTTCCTGTTGCCAACCGCCCGCGCTCCGGCAGCAACTCTGTCGGCGGCAGCCGATACATTCCACGCGCCCGAGCAAGCCGACCTATAGGGGAGTGGACCCATGACATCGACAGCGACGACCGAACCCGGCGCCTGGGACGCCGTACTGAACGAGGCCTTCCAGCTGCTGCTCGGCGGCACGTCGGAGGCGGACCCCGCCGCCGTATACGGGGTCTACTACGCCGACGACTCCATCGACGAGTTCCTGTTCCCCAACACCTGGGCCACCCCCGAGGGCTTGACCGACCCCGAGCCCGCAGAGCTACCGTTCCCGGGCGCGGACGAGTACCCGTTCTCCCCGGCGATGTGGCGGATCGACTTCAGCGAGTCGCTGTTCCACTTCGACGGCCAACTCCTCGACGCGACAGGCCCGTGGGGCGAGGACGGCCACAAGGGCCCGCGCCCCTTCAGCGACGATTTCGTCGCCGACCTCCAGGCCGCCGCGATCGAAGGCGCCACCGACCTGACGCTACGCGGCGCGGACCTGGCCCCGCTGCTCGCCCGCCACGCCGTCGACCTGACGCACGACACCGCCCAGCAACTCAACTCCTGGCTGACCGTACTGTTCCGAGTGGCGACCGACGGCACCCTCACCCAAGCGATGCAGGCCGCGACCTACACCAACCAGGGCCCCGACCACCTGGTGCCCTTCGACGCCGAAGGCTACGTCGACGCCGCCGAGCCGCACTGGGAGCAGGCGCTGAGCGCACTCCCGCACCCCGCCCTCCGCGACCACCTCCGCATGCTCAGCCTCGACGCGCACGGCGCCCGCTGCTGCGGCGCCTACTATTGCGGCACCGAGCGGTGGCCTGTCGGTACTTACGTCCTGGACGAGATCGGCTGCACCCTGATCGCCGGCTGGGAGTTCGGGGAATCGCAGGCCGGTACGGCCGTGGTGCGGCTGCCGGGCAAGGTGGACCCGCGCTGAGCTGCGGCGGCAAGCAGACCGGATGCGGCAAGGCTTCCGGCGTCGGTGAGAACCGGTGCCTTGGCGGCTGCGGAAGCCGAACAGTCGCGGACCGCCGCCAAACCGCCGGACGCGCGGGTCGCCCCCTCGTCGAGGAGGCCCGCCAGAGGCCTCAAGGCACCCACCAAACGCGGCAGACAGCCGCCAGACCAAACGTGTGCGCAGTGACTCGGACCGACGCGCGATCGTGCAGGCGAAACCGCCAGCCGCCAACGCACCATGCACAGACTCGGACCAGTGCGCGGTCGTGTTCGCGAAAACCGCCGGCCGCCAGCGTGACCCGTGGCGCTGAACCGAGCTGCGTACCCCCGCGAGGTCATCAAACCATTGGCGAAGCCGTAAAGATTCGCCTATAGACCACAAACCAACCGCACCCCGCCCGACACCAGCACCCATACATAAAGATCACCGCTCAACCCTCTACTATCCCGCGGCTTATATCAGCGGCCCACCACCCCCACCTCACCAAGTCTTCCCCGGCACAGTCGGCGGATCCTGCCCCACCAACCCATCAATAGCCTCCCGCAGCAGATCCGCGTGCCCGACATGCCGCGCGTACTCATCATGCAAGTCAGCCGCGATCCGCCGCAGGTTCGGCCGACCACCGTCCTCCCCAGTCGTGAACTCCGCGACCTGATCCAGCCCGCCCTCCCGCGCCAGGGCCGCAGCCATCGCCGTGCGCGAATGCTCGGCGGCGTTGCTCCAAAGCGCGTACAGCACCTCCGGCGAATCCTCGGCCGCGGTGCGCCAAGCCCACTCCGGGTCGCTGTGGTCGGCCACGTCCAGCGGCGGGCCGGGCGCCCGCCCGCTGAAGTCGATCGTGTACCGCTCCTCGACGAGCGCCAGGTGCTTCAGCAGCCCGCCGAGCGTCATCCTCGACGGCGGCAGGGGCCGGTTCAACGCAGCCGCGTCGAGGCCGGCGCACTTCCAGGCGAACTGGGCGCGGGAGCGGTCGAGCAGATACAGCACGGTCTCGATCTCGCTCGCGTTCATCGGCGGTTCGGTGACGACCGCCGCAGTGAGGTGTTCGGTCATGCGCGCTACCGTAGGACCAATCCCTGACGTTTCCCGTCCGGGATACCGGCACCTGTGCGAGATTCTCCGCGCGAGACTCAACCCGCATCAGACCCAACCCCCCCAACCCCCAAGG
>NZ_JAACYW010000168.1 GCF_015356825.1 Catenulispora rubra
CGCTACACCGAGGCGTTGGCCGGGATCGACGCGCTCACGCCGCTGACCGAACCGGCCGGCTGCGTCAGCAACTTCTACAAGTACATCCTGCTGCTGCCGGCCGGCGCCGACCGCTCCAGGTTCATCCGCGCGACCAGCAACGGAGCCGCAGCCGCGATATGCGGATGCGTCGCCCCCGGCAGCCGCGCGTACGTAGCCCGCCACTGCCGCTCGTCCGCTTCCCTCGCCGCCTCCGGCAGCGCCAACGAGGCTGCGTCCAGCGCCGCGAACGCCAGCGTCTGGTCGATGAACGCGTGGTAGATCCGGGCGGCTGCCTCGCCCTGGAACCCCGCGCCGTGCAGGATCCCGAGAATCGTCTCGTCCGCCGCGATCTCGTGCTCGCGCCCCGACACCCGGTTCGCGGTAAGTTGCGCAGCCTGCGGGTGCGCCAGGTACGCGCGGTGGATGGCCGTCCCCAGCGCACGCAAGTCCGACCGCCAGTTGCCGCTCGCCTGCCATCCGGCGAGCGCCTGGTGGATCAGTTCGTCGGCGATCGCCAGGACCAGGTCGTCCATGCCCGCGAAGTAGCGGTACACGGTGCTCGGATCCGCGCCGAGCGCCAGCCCGAGACGGCGCGCTGACAGCCCCTCGGCGCCGTGTTCGGCCAGCATCCGGAGTGCCGTGGCGACGATCAGCTCGTGCGTCAGCACCGTCCCGGCCTTGGTCGGGCGGCGCCGACGCCGGGCGGTCTCGGGGGTCACCGGCTTCGGGGGTATGGCGGCAGCGTAGCGCCTTACGCCAACACCATTGACGTTACCGCGCGCCCGGCGGTTCGATCCCGTCATGCGAATCCTCCTCGTGGGCGCCGGCGGCGTCGGCACCGCCGTGACCCGTATCGCCGCCCGCCGCTCCTTCTTCGAGCACTTCGTGGTCGCCGACTACGACCCCGCACGCGCCGAGGCGGCGGTGGCGGCGGTGGCGGCGCTGAGCGATGGCGACGGCACCACCGACCCCCGCTTCGTCGCGACCCGCGTCGACGCCGCCGACCGCGACGCCGTCCGCGCCCTCCTCACCGAGCACCGCTGCGACGTCCTCCTCAACGCCACCGACCCGCGCTTCGTCCTGCCGCTGTTCGACGCCGCCCTGGCCGCCGGCGCCGGCTACCTCGACATGGCGATGTCGCTGTCCCACCCGCACCCCGACCGCCCCTACGAGGAGTGCGGCGAGAAGCTCGGCGACGCCCAGTTCGCCCGCGCCGGGGAGTGGGAGAAGGCCGGAGCCCTGGCGCTGGTCGGGATCGGCGTGGAGCCGGGCCTGTCCGACGTCTTCGCGCGCTACGCCGCCGACGAGCTCTTCGACGAGATCGACGAGATCGGCATCCGCGACGGCGCGAACCTGACCGTCGAGGGCTACGACTTCGCACCGTCGTTCAGCATCTGGACCACGATCGAGGAATGCCTGAACCCGCCAGTCGTCTACGAGCGCGACCGAGGCTGGTTCACCACCGCCCCGTTCAGCGAGCCGGAGGTGTTCGACTTCCCCGAAGGCATCGGCCCGGTGGAATGCGTGAACGTCGAGCACGAAGAAGTGCTGCTGGTCCCCCGCTGGGTCGACGCGAAGCGCGTGACCTTCAAATACGGGCTCGGCGACGACTTCATCAGCAAGCTGAAGACCCTGCACGAACTCGGCCTGGACCGCACCGAACCCCTCATCGTCCCCAGCGACCGAGGCCCGGCCGCAGTATCCCCGCGCGACGTCGTCGCCGCCGCACTCCCGGACCCGGCCACCCTCGGCGACCGCATGCGCGGCAAGACCTGCGCGGGCACCTGGGTGACCGGCACCAAGAACGGCGCGCGCCGCGAGGTGTACCTGTACCACGTGGTCGACAACGAGTGGTCGATGCGCGAGTACGGCTCGCAGGCCGTGGTCTGGCAGACCGCGATCAACCCGGTGGTGGCGCTGGAGCTGCTGGCGACCGGCGTGTGGAGCGGCGCCGGGGTACTCGGCCCCGAGGCCTTCGCGCCGCGGCCGTTCCTGGATCTGCTGGTGGATTACGGCTCCCCGTGGGGGATCCGCGAGACAGCGTAGGAGAACGCGTAGGAGGACGCGTAGAGGCTCCAGAGGCGCCGCGAAAAAGGCCGCAACAAGGATCGCGCCGTTCTTCACTACTTGTCTCGCAAAACCCCAGGCGGGGCTGCAAAACCTGCCCTGAACGGTCGCCCCGCCTGGCGCCATCCGGCATATGGATCTACCTTGTGCGCTGTGACCGAGGCAGCTTCCGCACCCCGAACTGTGATCCTCACGGTCGACGACGATCCGGGCGTGTCCCGCGCCGTCGCCCGGGATCTGCGCCGCCGCTACGGCAGCGACTACCGGATCGTGCGCGCGGAATCGGGCGCCGCGGCACTCGAAGCGCTGCAGGAGCTCAAGCTGCGCGGGGACCTCGTCGCGCTGCTGATCGCGGACCACCGGATGCCGGAGATGAACGGCGTCGAGTTCCTCGAACGCGGCCTCGACGTCTTCCCGGCCGCCCGCAGCATCCTGCTGACCGCCTACGCCGACACCGACGCGGCCATCGACGCGATCAACATCGTCGACCTCGACCACTACCTGCTCAAGCCCTGGGACCCGCCGGAGACGAAGCTCTACCCGGTGGTCGACAGCCTGCTCGACTCCTGGCTCGCCGAGGACCACCGCGCCGTGCTGGAGACCCGCATCGTCGGCCACCGCTGGTCCGCGCGCTCGACGCAGGTGCGCGAGTTCCTGGCCCGCAACCAGGTCCCCTTCCGTTGGTACGCCTCCGACGAGCCGGAGGGCCAGCGCCTGCTGCTGGCCGCCGGCCAGGACCCGGACGCGACCGGCGCGGACGCCCCGAGACTCCCGCTGGTCATCGCGCCGGACGGCGAGACCCTGCTGGAACCGGACGACCAGGAACTCGCTGACCACGTCGGCCTGCGGACGACGCCGGCCGGCGAGTTCTACGACCTCATCGTCGTCGGCGGCGGTCCGGCGGGCCTCAGCGCCTCGGTCTACGGCGCTTCCGAGGGCCTGCGGACGGTCCTCGTCGAGCGCCTGGCCACCGGCGGGCAGGCCGGGCAGAGCTCGCGGATCGAGAACTACCTCGGGTTCCCCAACGGCGTCTCCGGCGCGCAGCTGACCGGCCGCGCACGGCGCCAGGCGGCCAAGTTCGGCGCCGAGATCCTGACCGCGCGCGAGGTCGCCGGCCTGGAGATGTGCGGCTCCTCGCGCCTGGTGCGGTTCGCGGACGGGACGGCGATCGGCGCGCACACGGTCATCCTGGCGATGGGTGTGGAGTACCGGCGGCTGGCGGCGCCCGGGATCGACGAGCTGACCGGCAAGGGCGTGTCCTACGGTTCGTCGCTGTCCGAGGCGCTGAACTGCGAGGGCCGGGACGTCTTCATCGTCGGCGGGGCGAACTCGGCCGGGCAGGCCGCGGTGTACCTGTCGCGGTTCGCCAAGTCGGTGACGGTGGTGGTGCGTGCCGAGTCGCTGGAAGCTTCGATGTCGTACTACCTGATCCAGCAGATCGCACAGATCCCGACGATCGTGGTGCGGTCCGAGACCGAGGTCGTCGAGGCGCACGGGGACGAGCATCTGGAGCGGCTGACGCTGCGGAACTCGGCGACCGGCGCGACCGAGGACGTGGACGCGCAGTGGCTGTTCGTGTTCATCGGCGCCGCTCCGACGACCGAGTGGCTCGACGGGGTCGTGGAACGCGACCGGCGCGGCTTCGTGCTCACCGGGCCGGACATCGCCGCGGGTGGTGGGCCGATCAAGGGCTGGACGCTGGAGCGCGCGCCTTATCTGCTGGAGACGAACGTGCCGGGGGTGTTCGCGATCGGGGACGTGCGGTCGGAGTCGACCAAGCGCGTGGCGTCGGCGGTGGGAGAGGGTGCGATGGCGGTCATGCTCGTGCACCGATACGTGGAGAAGCTGTGAGCGCCGCGGAGCGAGAGCCGGAGCCGGCCGGCGGCTCGCGCGGCACCGCGTGCGGCCCGGGCGATTTGGGCATCGGCGTGCCGCGCTCATGCAGCGTCGAGGAACTCCGCACCCTGTTCCTGTTCGAGAAGCTCGACGAGAACCAGCTGAACTGGCTGTGCGAGCACGGCACCGTCGAGGCCTTCGAGCCCGGCCAGGTGTACGCCGAAGGCGATGCGGCGCAGTGGTTCTACGTCCTGCTCGAAGGGACGGTCGTGCTGTCGCGGCGGGTCGGGGCCGACGACGTCGAGGTGGCGCGGACCTCGCAGGTAGGCGTCTACAGCGGCGCGTTCCAGGCCTACCTCGGCGACCGGGTGCAGCAGATCTATCGGAACTCGTTGTCGGTGACCGTTCCGTCGCGCTTCTTCGTGGTGTCCGCCGAGCTGTTCTCGACGCTGATGCACGAGTGGTTCCCGATGGCGGTGCACCTGCTGGAGGGGCTGTTCTTCGGCACCCAGATCCAGCAGCAGATCGTCGGCGGCCGGGAGCGGCTGCTCGCGCTCGGCGCGTTGTCCGCCGGCCTGACGCACGAGCTGAACAACCCGGCCGGCGCCGCGCTGCGAGCCGCCTCCGCGCTGCGCGAGGGCGTGGTCGGCGCGCGTGCCGATCTGAACGCGATCGCCGCGCACGGGGAGCGGGCTCCGAGCCTGGAGACGCTGGTGTCGGTGCTGGACCGTGCGACCGAGGCGGCCGCGCAGGGGAAGGCGTCGGCGCTCGGCCTCGGCCCGTTGGCGATCTCCGACCGCGAGGACGCGATGGCCGACTGGCTCGACGACCGGGGCGTCGAGGATGGCTGGCAGCTCGCGCCGACGTTCGTGCAGGCCGGGCTGGAGGCCGACGACCTGGAGCGGATCACCGGCGGCATGGACGGGGTGCTGCCGGCCGTCCTGTCGTGGCTGGCCCGGACCCTGGAGACCGAGGGCCTGACGGCCGAGATCGAGGAGGCGACGCACCGCGTCTCGGCGCTGGTCGGCGCGGCGAAGCAGTACTCGCAGCTGGACCGGGCCTCGCAGCAGGAGGTCGACGTCCACGAGCTGCTGGACAGCACCGTGACGATGCTCGCGGGGAAGATCCCGCCCGACGTACGCGTCGTGAAGGACTACGGCGCGGACCTCCCCAAGGTCCCCGCGTATCCGGCGGAGCTGAACCAGGTCTGGACGAACCTGATCGACAACGCCGTCGCGGCCATGGCCGACGGCGGCACGCTGACCATCAGCACCAGCCTGGACCGCGACCAGCTGGTGGTCGAATTCCAGGACACCGGCCCTGGCGTGCCCGACGAGATCAAGGGACGGATCTTCGAGCCCTTCTTCACCACCAAACCGGTGGGCAAGGGGACGGGACTCGGGCTGGACATCTCGTGGCGGATCGTGGTCAGCAGGCACCACGGGGATCTGAGCGTCGAGTCGGTGCCCGGCGACACGCGGTTCCGGGTTCGGCTGCCGGTGCGGTGGAACGATCAGTCCGGATCGACCTCGTAAGCATCGCGCCCCGCACTCGCGAACGTCAGCGGCTCGAAACGCTCTGCGCCACCGGCGATCGGGTCCTGAACGATCGTCGCCGTGATCTCCGCCTGCGCGCCGTCCAGGTGCGCGACGACCTCGCGGGAGTCCACGCCGCTCACGGCTATGGTCGCGAGCACGTCCGTCGAGCGTCGTGAGGCGGTCACGAGGTCGCCGGGCGTCAGCGGTGTGGTCAGCTGGAGCAGCCACGGTGCGCTCGGCAGGGAGTCGTAGCTCTGGAACCGTCCCAGGGCGGGCGGATATATCAGGGACCAGCCGGTGGACGGGACCTCCTGTGTTCGCGGCGCTGCTCCCGGCGCTGTTCGCTGCACCGTTCCCGGCGGCGCGGGATCCGGCACCGGTCGGCCGATCTGCGGCAGGACGCCGGCCAGGAGCAGCGACGCGCCGTGCGCATGCTGAAAGGTCGTCACGATGCCGGCGCCGCCGGGGCGGCCGGCGATCTCGCAGAAGACCGGTTCGCCGTCCGGGTCGAGGAAGGCCTCCAGGTGCGTGACGCCGTCGAACCGGGGCAGGCATGACAGGACCTTGGCATTGAACTCGGTCAGGCGCCGGCGCTCCGGGCCGGGGTCCAGGGTGTGCGAGCGGATCTGGCCGCCGAGCGGGAAGGACTCGTGGGAGTCCAGGTACTGCGACACCGAGGTGGCCAGCGGGGTCCCGGCGCGCACGATGCTGTCGATGTGGAACTGCCGTCCGTCGACGAACTCCTCGGCCTCGTAGCGATGCGGGCCGCGGAGCCCGCGCCTGTGCAGCGCCGCGAGCTGCTGCCGGTCGCTGATCACGTTGATGTCGAACGAGCCGCTGCCGTCCACCGGCTTGATCACGATCCGGCCGTGGCGGGCCAGGTGCGCCGAGGCGTCCCGGGGCTCGCGGATCTCGATGTGGTCCGGGACCCGCACCCCGTGCGCGGCGAAGTGCCGCTTCATGGCGATCTTGTCGCGCAGCAGCAGCGTCTGCGCGACCCCGGGACCGGGCAGGCCGAGCGCTTCGCGGAAGCGGGCCGCCGGCAGCAGGAGGCGCTCCTGCAGAGCGACCACGTAGTCGCATTCGGCGGTGCGGGCCAAGGCTTCCAGCAGCGTCGACACCGCCGTGTCGTCCTTCAGCCTCGTCGCGATGGTCTCACCGATCTCCGGTGGCAGCGGTCCGGTCCGCAACCGTGCCACGTGCCGCCGATCGGCGACGAAGGTGACGTCGTACTCGTCCGGTGCGAAGAACGGGCTGCCGTCCGCGTGGTGGTAGGCGTCGTAGTCGATGTGGCTCAGAAGGAGGACGCGTCGTCGGGCCATGGGCTGCCGCCTTTCGATCCTGTCAGGCCGTGACCGGTTCGGCCCGGCTCACCGCGTGGTAGGCCAGGATGGCGGCCAGCGCCATCGACACGGCCGCCAGCAGGAGCACGGCGCCGGGGCCGGTGGTGACCGCGATCTCCCCGCTCACCGCGGTACCCGCGGCACCGCCCAGCGACATGAACGAGCCGATCCAGGACTGCGTCTCGGCCGCCGTGCCCTCGGGGGCCAGGTCCGCGGCGGTCGCGTACAGGGCGACGAAGGTCGGGCCGAGGGCGATCCCCATCAGGGCCACCGCGACGGCGAAGACGATCTCCCACCCCTGGCTGGCCGCCGCGGCCGCGAGCGTGCCCGTGCTCAGGACGGCCAGCGTCGTCGGCAGTTTCGCCCGCTCGGCCCACTCCTTCGGCAACGCGCCGAGGACCGCGCCGCCGGCGACGCTCCCGACGGCCATGCAACTGAGCAGGACGCCGCTCATGAGCGGTGTCCTGTGCTGCTGGGCCCAGGCCGGAAAAGCCAGTTCGGCGGCCCGTACCGCGAGGAAGAAGAGCACCGCCGCCACCATCGTGTGCCGCAGCGGCGCGCTGCGCAGCGGGCCCAGGATGTGGCGCTCCCCGCCGGCCGCTTTGCGCTCGTGCGGCAGACGGCGGCTCAGCAGCAGGCAGGTGGCGACCGTGCTCATGGTCGCCGAGGCGGCCAGGCCGGCCCACGGGGCGACGGTCGAGGCCAGGACAGCCGCCGCGGTGGGGCCGACGATGAAGCCGACGTCGGCCAGCACCGCGTCCAGCGACAACGCCGTGGTACGCAGATCGCCGGTGGCCATCGAGCGCCACATCAGGCGGGTGACGATCTGGATCGGCGGGGCCGACACCCCGGCGAGCATCGCGCAGGCGACGGTCACCACGAACGCGCCGTGCGCGCGCTCGTTCGCGACCAGCCCGGCGATCCCCGCGAGGTAGAGCACCAGGGCCGGCACCATCACCGGGGTGTAGCCGTACCGGTCCATCAGCCGTCCCCGCACCGGAACCGTCACGCCCGCCAGCGCCGACAGCGACACCACCATCGCCGCCTTGCTGAAGCTCCGGTAGTGGGCCACCTCCAGCAGCAGGGCCAGGGAGAACACACCGGGTTGGAGCTTTCCAGCGACGGCCGCCACGAGGGACGGGCCGAAGTGTGGAAGCGAGAACAGCTGTCGATATGCGGAGAACGGCTTGGCGTTTCCCATTGCGGGGCTGGTCCTAACGAGGCTGGGAGGTACGGGCACTGAGACGGACCGCCACCGTCGCGGGGCGGTCCGAGTCGTCGATGAACCGGTGGGCGGCGATCACCTCCGCATGTCCTGGATCAGCGCCATGAGTTCGTTGCGCTGCGGCCCGTCCTCGTCGAACACCCCGTGGAAGGAGGTCGAGGTCATCAGGGAGCTGGTACGGATGCCGCGCATCGTCATGCACAGGTGCTCGCCCCGTCCCACGACGGCGACGTCGGGCGAGTCGGTGATCTCCTGGACCTCGTCGGCGATGCCGCTGATCAGGCGCTCCTGGAGCTGGAGTCGGTGCGCGTGCTTGTGCGCGATACGGGCGAATTTCGACAGCCCCAGAATACGGCCGTGTGCTCGGTAGGCGATGGTGATCGAGCAGTTGAAGGGCAGCAGGTGGTGCTCACACAGACTCCACACCTTCATGTCGGAGACCATGACGGTCTGGTTCTTCGACACGGATTCGAAGACCGTGTCCAGGGTGCCCGGGTCGTAGCGCGTGAACTCCCGCCACCAGCGCGCGTAGCGCCCGGGCGTGTCCCGCAGGCCCTCCCGGTCCGGGTCCTCGCCGATCTCGATCAACAGCTGACGGGCCAGCCCCTCCAACGGATCGGAGGCGGACGCTGACAGGGCCTGCTCGGCGAGCTGGTCGTTCAGGCCGATGGTCATTTCTAGGCTCCTCGCTTGTCGCCCCACGCGATGACGTGGAGACGCGTGGACAGGTTCCAGCCGCGGTCGACGACCGCGTCCGCCAGCCAGGTCAGCCGCTGCTGCAGCACCTCCGGCGAACGGCCCTCCGGCATGATCCAGACCGGTCGCAGCCCGAACTCCGCGACCAGGCCGGCGACCTCCTCCAGGTCGCCGGGATCGCGGCAGACGAACTTGAACGCGACGTCGGGGGTGTGGTTCAGGGCGTGCAACGCGGCCGGGCGGATCCGGCGCCGCAGCGGGTCCGAGGCGTGCGCGAGCTTCGGCGAGACGTTGAACCGCACCCCGGGCCGGACCAGGTCCCCGTGCGGTTCGATGGTCCCGTTGGTCTCGACTTCGATGCCGACCCCCTCCCGGGCCAGCATGTCGACGACCGGCAGCAGCCGCCGTTGCTGGCGCAGCGGCTCGCCGCCGGTGACCACCAGCAGATCGACGCGCATCGCCAGCACGGAGGCGACCACCGTCTCGACGTCGACCACCGTCAGCTCCGCGCCGGCGTCGTAGGCGATGCCGGTGTCCGACTGCCCCTGCCAGTCCCAGGTGTAGGGGGTGTCGCACCAGCTGCAGTGCAGATTGCAGCCGCCCAGACGCAGGAATCCGCAGCGGCGGCCGGCCGAGGGTCCCTCGCCCTGGACGGTGGGGCCGAACATCTCGCTGACCAGGAGCGTGCGGGCCGCCGGCGCGACCGGCGCGACCTGAGCGGCCTGAGCGCTCACAGGCCGCCAGTCCTGCCGCCGGTCCCGCTACCGGTCCCGCCGCCGGTTCCAGTCCCGGGCCGGTACTCGGCCCAGGTCTTCGGGGTCTCCGACACGCGCACGGCGCACAGCTCGGGGATCCGCGGCGCCCACTGCTCGTAGACCCAGATCGCGAGGTTCTCCGCCGAAGGGTTGCGTCCCTCCACGGCGTCGTTCAGGTGCCGGTGGTCGAGTTCGGCGTCGATCCACTTCTTGAAGTCGTCCAGCTCGCCGTAGTCGCGGACGAAGCCGGCCGGGGTCAGCGCGTCGGCGGCGGCCGCCAGCTCGATCTCGATGACGTAGTTGTGCCCGTGCAGCCGTGCGCACTGGTGCTCCGGCGGCAGGTGGTCGAGTCGGTGGCTGGCCGAGAACGGGAACTCCTTCGCGATGCGCAGCATCGGGTGTCCTTCCAAGGTCGGAGTCGGCGGTACGGTCCGCACGTCAGTCGATGACGAGTTCCACGGCGGCGCGGACGTCGGCGAGCCGTCGCAGCAGGGTCGGGTGGTCCGGGGCGTGCACCCACACGCCCACCGGGATGTTCCGGACGCTGTCGGTCGTCGGGATCTCCGCGCCGGCCTCGAAGGCCACCACGACCTTGTCCACGCCGGGGAGCTGTCCGACTTCCGTCAGGCCCTTGATCTCGACGAGCCGTCCGGGCGGGCCGTCGTTGCGGATCGCGCTGGCGCCGCCGAAGGCGTCGAACCGCACCGGCCGGGTGGTGATGGCCGGCTCCTCGCCGAGGCGGCAGCCCAGGGTCTGCTGGAGGGGGTCCAGGTCGCTGTGCGCGACCCAGTGGTCGATCATCGGGCCGCCCGGCAGGCGGGTCCCGAGTTCCATCAGGTAGGCCCGGCCGTCCCAGACCTTGACCTCGGTGTGGCTGGGGCCGAGCCGCACCCCGAAGGCGTCCAGGACGTCCCGCACGTAGGCGACGACCAGGTCCCGGTCCGGGTCGTCGTGCGGGATCTGGGCCGATTCCCAGTAAGGGAACGAATAGTCGGAGTCGTCCGGCTGCCGGTACTCCCACACGTCCACCAGATGGTGCCGACCGTCGTGGGAGATGCAGTTCACCGCCAGCTCGCGGCCCCGGACGTACTGCTCGACCAGCCAGCTGCGGACGGGCCGGCCGAAGTAGTCGAGCTCGTGCA
The DNA here is from genome assembly GCF_015356825.1 of Catenulispora rubra. GTDB lineage: Bacteria > Actinomycetota > Actinomycetes > Streptomycetales > Catenulisporaceae > Catenulispora > Catenulispora rubra. Next base: position 10,624 of record NZ_JAACYW010000168.1, read on the forward strand.
GCGGCGGCAGGTCCTGCACGTCCTGCGGGCCGCGCAGCAACAGCGTTCCGTGAGACGCCGCGCCGGAGGTCTGCTTCAGGATCGCCGGGAAGCCGACCCGGTGCGCCGCCGGGCCGACCGCCCGGACGTCGTCGATGACCTCGAACGCGGGGATGCGGAGCCCGGCGCGCTGCGCGTTCTCGCGCATGGCGGCCTTGTCCCGGCGGGCCAGCGCTAGCTTCGCGCCGTTGCCCGGCAGGCCGAGCGCCTCGGCCAGCCGGTCGACGGTGTGCACCGCGACGTCCGAGGCCGGGACGATCCCGCGGACGTCCCCGTGCACCTGGTCCAGGGCGGACCGGATCTCGTCCAGTCCGGCGGCGTAGACGCTGACGTCGTCGCCGTCGGTGTGGTCCGGCCAGCGGTCCTGGATGTGGCCGCGGGGCATGGTGTACACCGAGACGACCGCCAGGCCCCGGTCGGCCGCCTGCTGCTTGAAGTTGACGCCCTGTCGGCCCGGGTCGAGGATCACGACGGCCGGGGGACGCGATGTCGTGGCAGAGATCTCCGTGCTCCTTGTCTCAGTGGTCTGCTCGCGCGCTCCAGCGCGCTGGCGCGGCTGCACGGCGGCGCGGCTGCACGGCGACCGCGGTCTGCTCGCGCGCCTGCCGACGCGGTGGCCGCGGGCCGCAGGCCGGTCCGACCCTCGGCGGACCCGGCCCGCAGCCCGCGACCCGCGGCCCCGGGTCAGGACCGCGCGACGGCCTGCGCGGCCTTCGCCGCCGGGTCCTCCCACCAGCGGTCGTCCCCGGTCAGCGCCTTGCTCAGATCGCGCACCGACGCCCAGGTCATGTTGAGGATGGTGCGCTGCACGCCGTCCTGGCTCAGCGGGACCGTGCGGTGCAGCGTGGTGTCTGTGCGCAGCAGGTACAGGTCGCCGGAGGCCAGGCCGTGGGTGTCGATCTTGCGCGCGCACAGGATCTCGTTGATCCGCGGATCGGTCTTGTCCCAGTGCGTGTGCGGGACGCACTGCAGCATGCCGCCGCTGGCCAGGGGCGGCATCTGCAGCGCCCAGATGAGCGCGAAGCTGTAGTCGCCCCAGTGCCAGCCGTGGGTGTCGGCCTTGAACTCCTGATGCGTGATCAGGTACCGCTCGTCGTCCGACACCTGCGGCACGATCTCCTCGCCGGTGATGCCCGCGAGGAACTCCAGCAGCACCTTGGAGCGCGACAGGCCGCGGACGAGCTCGCTGCCGGCCTCGATCTCCTCGCTCTTCACCACGCTCATCTTGCGCGGCGTGTTGCCGGTGGTGCTCAGCACCAGGTCCCGGCGCTCCTTGTGGGCCTGGATCAGCCGGTCCGCCTCGGCGTGGACGGTCTGCACGATCCCGGCCGGGATCAGCCGGCTGGTGCTGTCGAACTTGACGAACCCGTCGCGGTGGAACCGGTCGGACAGGTCGGCCACTGCTTGCGGGGTGTAGGTCTGGGCCAGGAACTCGGACAGCTGGCTCTCGACGTCGCTCAGGTTCACGGTGTGCTCTTTCTTCCTTCCGGGCAAGCTGCCGGCCGGCGCGCGCCGGCCGGCAGTGGATCGGGGTCAGTCGTTCCAGACCTGATAGACCGTGGGATCGGGGACGCCGGCCTTTTCGAAGGCCTCCTGGCGCTCGCCGCACGCCGCGCAGTGCCCGCAGTGCTCGGCCAGGCCGCGCAGGCACGTCCAGGTCTGCGTCCACGGCACGTCCAGGCTCTCGCCGAGCGTCACCACGTCGGCCTTCGTCTTCCCGGCCAGCGGTGCGAGCAGGTCCAGGTCGGGGTGCGCGTAGCCCTCGGTGGCGATGCGTTCCATCGCGATGAAGGACTCCAGGAAGGCCGGCCGGCTGTCCGGGACGGTGACGAAGTCGTCGGCCATGATGCCGATCGCCACGGACTCGGCGTTCTCCACGACGGCGACCGCGAACGCCACCGCGAGCAGCAGCGCGTTGCGGTTCGGGACGATGTTGGGGCTGCCGAACCCGGTCCATCCGCCCTCGGGGACCTCGACCGAGGCGTCGGTCAGCGAGGAGCCGCGCAGCAGGCTCCCGATCGCGGACAAGTCCGCGATCTGGTGCGGGGCCCCGAGCCGCTGCGCCGCCATGGCGGCGAAGGCGTGCTCCTTGCGGTGCCGCTGGCCGTAGTCGACCGACAGCAGGTGCAGGTCGTTGCCCGCGGTGTGCAGCTGGTGTGCCATGGTGACCGAGTCCATGCCGCCGGACACGATCGCGATGATCCTGGCCATTCGAACCCACCTCCCGGGTGTCGGGGATCGTCATGGGGGACGCGCTTGCCGGCTAGCCGTCCGAGGCCTCGGACTCCTCGTGCGAGAAGTAGCCGGTCCGGGTCTTGGCGCTGCGGGTGAGGTGCGCGCCCTCCTGGATCTCGTACAGCGAGTTGAACTCGGCCTCGGCGATCGGCAGCCGCCAGACGCCGCCCTCGCTGCGGGCCGTCGTCGCGAGCCGGCCGCGCAGCAGCTTGGCGCCGGGCTCGTTGTGCGCGGCGTGCGGGCCGTAGTAGATCGGGAACGCGTCGGCCGCGCGGTAGGCCGGGATGAAGGCCCTGCGATACCGGTCCGAGACGTTCTTCTCCGAGCCGTGCACGACCAGCGGATGCAGGAAGACGACCGTCCCGGCGGTGCCCTCGCACTCCACGAGCGTGGCCGGGTCCACGCCGACTTCCTCCAGCGAGGCGATCTTCCCTGCGAAGTAGCCGTTCTTCTCGTGCGGGAGCAGCCCGTGCCGGTGCGATCCGGCGGCCACCCGCAGGCAGGCGTTCTCGCGGGTCGCGTCGTCGAGGTAGATCAGGCACGCGACCAGATCGGTGTTGCTGTGCGGGTAGTAGGCGAAGTCCTGGTGCCACTGGACCACGCTGCCCACGCGCGGCGGCTTCACGTTCAGCTTCGAGTACTGCAGCACCACGTCGTCGCCGACCAGCCTGGCGACGGCGTCCACCAGGTCGTCGTGCACGGCCAGCTCCTCGAACACCGCGTCGCGCGAGGTGGGGGACCAGATCCGGCGGGCCACCCCCTGGTCCTCCGGCTCGGGCTCGGCGACGTCGGAGAGGTCCGGGGTCTGCAGCAGCCGGTCCACGACGTCGCGCGCGGTGCGCACCAGTTTGTCGGGAAGCAGTCCCGGTACCACGCAGAAGCCGTTCTGCCGATAGTTCTCGACGTGGGTGTCGGTGATCCTCATAATGCGTATCCCTTCCTCATCGTGAAATCCAGGCGCAACCGTTCCGCGGGCGGCGCGTGGCGGGATAATCGGACTCCTGGACACTTGCCGATGCTCACACCGGAAACCGGGGCCGGCAAGAGGTAGAAAGAGCGCGTCAAGGCATTGATAATGCTGGGATTGTGCTGCATTGTGCCGGTCCGGCTGCCGCAAGTTCCGCCCGGTCCGCACGTAGTGTCGAGTCGCGAATCTCACCCGTGGACACACCGGCGACCCCGCCGACCGCCCACTGCCGGGCGGCCGGTGTCCACGTGGTCGTCGGATCAATCGATTGCTGAGGTTTTCATGACACTCACAGTGGATGCGAAGGTCGGACAACGTACCCCGTTCGACGAGGTGGAGATCCTTGACTGCACGCTCAGGGACGGCAGCTACGCGGTGGACTTCCAGTTCGACGTGGACACGATCACCGGTGTCCTGTCCGGACTGGAGGCCGCCGGGGTCGGCCTGGTCGAACTCGGCCACGGACTGGGGTTGAACGCCGGCGAAAAGCTCGGGAAACCCAGTCTGGTCTCCGATGAACAGTGCTTCGACATTGCCGCGGCCATTCTCGACGATGCGGAATGGGGGATGTTCTGCATTCCCGGAATAGCCACGCTCGACCATCTCCGGCAAGCTGCGGCCGCCGGCATGCGGTTTGTCCGCGTGGGCGTGGACATCACCGAAGTCGAGCCGGCACAGGACTTTCTCGGCCTCGCGAAAAGCCTGGGCCTGCGGGCCTTCGCGAATCTCATGAAGACGAACGTCCTGGACCCCCGCGGGGTCGCCGAGGCGGTGCGCCGCTGCGCCGGATTCGGTGCCGACGCGGTCTACCTGGTGGACTCGGTGGGCGGCTACCTGCCGCACGAGATCACCGAGCTGGTGGCCGAGGTCGTCCGGGGCGGGACTCCGCTCGGCTTCCACGGGCACGACAACCTGGGCATGGCCAACGCCAACGCGCTGGCGGCGGCGCGGTCCGGGGTCCGCTACATCGATGTCACCCTCGACGGGATCGGGCGCGGCGCCGGCAACGCGAACACCGAGATGTTCGCCGCGGTCCTGTCGGCCGAGTCCGACCGCAGCCGTTACGACTACCGCGCGCTCAGCCGGCTGAGCGAGACCCGGATCCGCGGCCTGAAGCGGCTGCACAGCGACCGGACCTTCATGATCGCCGGCGGCCTGACCCAGACCCACTCCAGCTTCTTCCCGCTGATCACCAAGTGCGCCCTCGAGCACGGGGTGGACGTCTTCGACCTGATGGCCGAGGTCGCCCTCGTGGAGCGGATCAACCCGACCGAGGACCTGGTCCGAAACGTCGCCACGGCGCTGGTCGCCGACCCCCGGCTTCCCGTCGGGTGAGCACTCCCGTGGCCGGAACGTCGGCGACGGGAGCAAGCGGGCAACTCCGGCACAGTCACCTCTGAAAGGTTGCCCCGTGCCCGGCGCATCCGGGCCTGCCGAGGGTGGTCGGCGAGTTGGCCGCAGGGATCCGGCTCGGGCCGTGGGCGCGTTCTTGACCGGCGTGATCGTCGGCACCGTGCCCGGGGCCCGGCCGCCCTGCGGCCGCTCGCCGCTCACAGCACCGGCGACTGACCGCCGTCGCACGGCACCGCCGCGCCGGTGAGATAGGCGGCCTGCCGGCTGCACAGGAACGCGGCGACGGCCCCGAACTCCGCCGGATCCCCGTAGCGCCCGGCGGGGATGCCGGCCAGGGACTCCTGTTTCACCTGCTCGGGCGTGCGGCCCGACTTCGCGGCGCGCGCCGCGTCCACGGCCCGGACCCGGTCGGTGTCGACGCGGCCGGGGAGCAGCATGTTGACCGTGACGCCGTCCGCGGCGACCTCGGCGGCCAGCGACTTGAGATAGGAAGCCAGGGCACTGCGTCCCACCCCCGACAGCGCCAGGTCCGGGATCGGGGCGACCACGGCGCTGGAACCGACGGCCAGGACGCGGCCCCAGCGCCGCTCCCGCATCGCGGGCAGGGCCAGAGTGAGCAGCCGGTGGTGGACGGTGACCAGGGCGGTGAACGCCCGGTCGAGCTCGGCGTGCTCGACGGCCGTGATCCGGCCGGGCCCGGGTCCGGGGCCGTTGAGGACCAGGATGTCCGGCGGTCCGAAGGCCTCCTGGCACGCCCGGAGCAGGTTCTCAGGCCCCTGCGGGTCGAACAGGTCGGCCTGCACCCCGGTCGCCTTCGGCAGTTCGCCGGCGATCGCCCTGGCCCGCTCCCCGCGGCGGCCGGTCACCACGACCTCGGCCCCCTCGGCGGCCAGCGCCCGGGCGATCGCCTCGCCGAGCCCGGAGGTCGAGGAGCAGACCAGCGCGACGCGGCCGTCCAGCCCCAGATCCACAGCAGTCTCCTTGTCGGGAGGGCCGGCCCGGCGGCACCGGGTATCCGGTGCCGCCGGGCGGCGCGCGAACGTCAGGCAGTCAGAGAGGCAGGCAGTCAGGCAGTCAGGCAGTCAGGCGGTCAGGCGGTCAGGCGGTCAGACAGACAGACGGTCAGGCGGGTTGCGGTACAGCGGATCGGACCCGGTTGGTCAGGGTGCCGACGCGCTCCACCCGGGCCTCCACCTGATCCCCGTCGCGGATCACGCCCGCGCCCGGGGTGCCGGTGGCGATGACCGAGCCCGCTTCGAGGGTCATGCCGCCGGAGAAGTAGCTCACCTGCCACAGCGGGTCCCGCATCATCGCGGACACCAGGTTGGTCGCGATGACCTCGCCGTTGACGACGGTCGAGATCCGGATCGTAGACAGGTCGCCGACCTCGTCCGGGGTCACGACCCACGGGCCGAGGCTGCAGAACGTGTCGAACGCCTTCGACCAGGGGATGTAGCGCGGATTGAGGCGGATGGCGTCCTCGGCGGTCATGTCCAGGACCGTCGTGAACCCGAACACGACGCCGGCGGCGTCCTCGGGCGCGACGTCCTTGCAGGTTCTGGCGATGACCACGCCCAGCTCGGCCTCGGCCGTGACGCGCTCGGACTGGGCCGGCAGAACGATGTGGTCCCCGGGCCCGATGATGGTGCTCGACCCGCGCAGATACGAGCCCGGCATCTCCACCGGCTGCTCGACCTCCAGGTCGTCGGCGTGCCGCCGGTAGTTGAGCCCGACGCCCCACAGCTTCGGCGGGCGGCGCAGCAGCGGCCCGAACGTCGGGTGCTCCAGGCGGGAGGCCCGACGGAGCACGTCCGGATCGCGGACCGCCGCGCTCAACTCCGACCTCTGATCGGCGATGACGACGTCGTCCAGCGACGGCCCCAACTCGGTCCCCAGCAGCTTGTTGATCTCGCTGAGGAGGATCACGCCGCCGTCGACCGCGACGCCCACGTCCTCCACACCCTCGGCGATCACCGTACACAGGCGCACAGTATTTCCCTTTCGTCTTGGTGCCGGATGCCTGCTCTGATCAGCAGGTACGAGCGGCGTCCAGAACCCACTCCTGGCGGACGAACGCGCGCACCAGGTTCAGGACCCGGAACCGCATCCGCTGGCCGTCCGCCCGGACGCGCCCCACGATGAGGCCGTCCTGGCGCAGGGCCTGCAGGCCGCCCGCGGCGGCGATCCTGGACAGGTTCAGGCGGTCCGCGACCTCCTCGACGGTCCACCCGTCCGCGGATTCGGAGGATTCGGACATCGCCCGCAACAACGAGTTCTGCAGGCCGCGCTGACGCCGGGTGGCCTCGCGCGCCATGGTGACCGGGTCGAAGGATCCGGACGGGTTCGTGGCCAGGGTCTGCGGTTCGGTCCGGGACATCTCGACCACCTCGTCGAGGCTGAGGATGGCGGCCCAGGACGCGGCGGACTGGAGGGCTCCGGGAAGCCCGTCCAGCTGCGCGCACACCTCGGCCAGCTTCTCCAGTCCTTCGGGTGTCGGCGAGAAGTCTGGCCGGAGTTCGGACAGTGCTTCGAGCAGGAGCGCGACGGCCGGTTCGCAGTCGGCCCGCTCCCGGGCCGGCGGCGCGTCGCCGTCGGTGGTGAGCGGGCCGAGGAACAGGTGGTAGTTGGTCCCGACGTGGTCGGAGGAGCGCCGGGTCTCCAGGATGCTCAGGCGGGGGCACTCGCGCAGCAGCCGCCACATGGCCTCGCGGCCCACCGCGTCCCGGTCGTTGTCGTCGATGATCATCAGGGTCTTGCGGCCGTCGATCCGCCGGGCCAGCCCGGCCAGGCCGGCGGGGTTGGCCAGGTCGGCGAGGTCGGCGGTGTCGAGCCGGCTGAAGCCGTTGGCGTCGAAGCCGCTCGCCCCGAAACCGTTGGCGCCGAAGGCCCGTCCCGGGTCCGGGACGGCGCGGACCCGGAGCACCGCGGCCGCCTCGGCGTTGTGGGCGTGCGCGCCGATGGCGAGCGCGAGGTGGGTCTTGCCCACCCCGGCCAGTCCGGCGATCGTGTTGATGCGGTGGTGCTCGGACCACAGGTGTCTGAGCACGGCCCCCATCTCCAGGTCCCGCCCGACCAGCGGGCTCGGCGTCGGCGCCGGGGAGCCGTGCGGGGCGGCCATGACTCCCCCGGCGTTCTCCCCGGCGGCGGCCAGCTCGAAGTCTGTCTTCTCCTGCGCGGTCAGCCTCAGGACGTCGGCCAGCAGCCGCACCGTGGTGACCCTCGGCCGGGAGACCTTGCCCATCTCCAGGTTACGAATCGCTCGCACGCTGATCGTGGACAGTCCGGCCAGGGCGTTCTGACTGAGCCGCGCGCGATTGCGGTAGCGCTGGAGCTGGCGCCCGAAATGGTCGTTCCGGACGCTGTCCGCGAGCGGTCTCCTCCCCATGGGTCGTGACGGACTCGGTGGGTGGCCTGACATCTGGGCGGCGTCGCAGCCGGCAGGCTCCTCCCGCATGATCGCAGTCACCGTATAGTCCCCCGCTGCACATCGAAATCGGTCGACGTCCCGATCATGCAAGACTCGGCTATCCGTCGGGTATCGGCGTGATATCCGAAAGCGCACAGTGCGGCCGAAAGCGCACGTGCGCGCCACTATGTGGCGGTGGCTCGGATACCGGTGGGAGCCAACACCCGACAACGCCGGCATCGGCTCTCGCCGATGACCGCGTCGGCGAGGTGGGACCGGGGGTTGTCGGCGTCCACCTCGTCGGCCGGATAGGCGGCGAGGGACTGCTCGAACCACTGCTTGGCCTTGGCGGAGTCGCCCATGAGCAGGGCACGGTGCCCGAGCCCCTCACAGGCCCGCGCGATACAGCTGGACAGCTGCCGCCGCCTGGCGAGCACCAGGGCGTTGGTGAGGACCGTGTCGGCGTTTCCGGTGTCGGACGCCACGAGATAGGCCTCGCCGAGCGCTATGAGGGAGATGCACTCCGCTTCGTAGAACCCGTGGGAGCGGGCCAGCGCCAGGGCGGTCCGTCCGGCGGTGAGCGCGCGCCGGACGTCCCCGTCGGCGCTGTGGGCCTCGCAGATACCGGCCTGGACCAGCGTCTCGGCGATGGCGGCCCCGCTGGTGCGGGCCGCCGTCAGCGCCCGGTCCAGGGCCGGTCCGGCACCGGTCCGCCCGGCACGGAGGTCCAGCAGCCCCAGATTGGCCATGGCCTTCGCGGACATCAGCGCCAGCCCGACCTCCTGGAAGCCGGCCAGGGCTTCGGCCAGGTGGGTACGGGATTCCTCGAACCGGCCCAGGTGCGAGCACACGACGCCCAGGTTGTTCCGCAGGTGGGAACGCACTGTCAGATCGGCGCCGGCTTCCACACTCATCGTGAGCGCCGAGCTGTAGCTGTCGTAGGCCTCCCGGAGCCGGCCGTCGTTGAGCAGCACGACGCCGAGATCGATGAGCTGGTACAACACGGCGGACCGGTCGCCGCGCCGTTCGTTGATGGCGATCGCGGCCTTCAGCAGGGTTCTGGCTTGTTCGTGCCGCAAGTGTTCGCGGTGGGCCAGCGCGGCGCCGTGCAGGCAGAGCGCTTCCCCCGGCTCCGAGCCGATCGCCTGCGCGATGGCCAGCGCTCCTTCGAGAAGCCGCAGCGAGTCGCCGGAGTAGTTCATGTGTCGCAGATAGGGCTGGAGCAGGCATACCAGCTGCCAGCCTCGGGGGGCCGCGTCACCGGCCACCGCCGCTCTTGCGGTTTCTAAGAGATTGGCGTGTTCTGCTCGGAAGAGGCTGAGCGCGTGGGTCGGCGACCTGGCCGAGGGGACCTCCGGTCCCGGATGCTCGATGACCGGCAGGAACCGGAACGGGCCGCGCGCGAGCTGGCTGCCCCAGGCGGCCGCGCACCGCTGATAGTGGTCGATGAGACGGTCCCGGGCCAGGCGGCGGTCGGCGACGGCGTCCTGTTCCTGCGTGAGCCGGGATGCGTGGTCCTGCACCAGATCGTGGAGACGGTAGCGCCGTGGGTTGTCCTCGATGATGAGGTTGTCGTCGAGCAGCGCTTCCAGCTGTGTGCGCGCCTTCGGTTCGGACGTCGCCATCAGTGCGGCGGCGGTCGAGGCCGTGATGTCCGTCCCCGGGTTCAGGCTCAGGGCGCGGAAGAACCGCTGGGAGTCCGGCGGCAGATGGAAGTAGGAGACGCCGATGGCCTTGGAGACGCTTCGTCCGTCGCCGTCGAGGAACTCCACCCGCCGCTGCCGGTCGCTGAGTTGCTCGGCCAGGTAGGCGACGCTCCAGCTGCGGCGGTCGCGGAAGCGGGCGGCGGCGATGCGGATGGCCAGGGGCAGGCAGCCGCAGAGTTCGACGACGCGGACCACCGCGGCCTGCTCCTCGGCGCACCGGTCGGTTCCGGCCACCTTGGTGAACAGGCTCGCGGCCTCGTCGGTGGGCAGGGTGTCCAGGACCAGCGACGCGGCGCCTTCCAAGGCCACCAGCCGCCGCCGGGAGGTGATCAGCACCAGCGGCCCGCCGGCCCCGGGCAGCAGTGGCCTGACTTGCTCGGAGTCGAAGACGTTGTCGATCAGCAGGATCGCCCGCCGCCCCGCCATCCGGGAGCGCCAGACGGATGCCCGCTCCTCCAGATCCAGGGGGATCAGCTCTTCGGACAGGCCGTTCTGCCGCAGGAGGATTCCCAGGGCCGCTTCGGGCGAGAGCGGGCCGACACCGGCGGTGAAGCCCCGCATGTCCACGAAGTACTGACCGTCCGGGTAGTCCTGGACCACGCTGTGGGCGAAGCTGACCGCGAGCGCCGTCTTCCCCACGCCTCCCATGCCGCTGATGGCCGACATGACGAGCGAGGCGGCGCTGGTCTGCTGGCTCTCCTCTATCAGACGCCTGAGTTCCCGGCCGCGCCCGGAGAACTCCTTGGGCACGTGCGGGAGGAACATGCGGTTGCCTTCGGCCTCCGCCTCGGGCGCCGTCGAGGCTTGCGCCGAAGCGGCCGGTGTCGTCGAGGGCGGGGCGGGATTCTCCGTCGTCACGGCCAGCGTCACGGCCAGGGGCTGGTGGCCTTTGAGGATGTCGCGGTGGAGTTCCTGGAGGTCGAGGCTCGGGTCCAGGCCGTACTCCTCGGCCAGGAGCTGGCGGCCCTGGTCGTAGGCCTCCAGGGCTTCGACCTGGCGGCCGGTGGCGTGCAGGGCGATCATGAGGCTGGCCCGAGGCGCCTCGCGCAGGGGGTGCTTCTCGACGAACTCCACGAGTTCGGCGATGGCCGATTTGGCGTCTCCGGCCCGGACCCGCAGGGCGAGTCGCTGTTCGGCGGCCAGGGCGCGCTCCTCCTCCAGGCGGACGCTGAAGTTCTTGAGATGTTGGCCTTCCAGGCCGGCCAGTGCCGAACCGCGCCACAACCCGCACGCCTGGGTCAGGTAGTCGATCGCCTGGGGGAGGCGGTTCGCGTCGGCCGCCGTCTCCGCGAGCCGGACCAGCGCCCGGAACCGCGCCAGGTCCAGGCACTCGTCCGCGAGCTCGATCCGGTAGCCCAGCGGCGCGGTCGCGACGGTGATGCCGTCGACGTCCGCCAGGCGCTGTCTCAGGACCCTGACGGCGTTGTGCACCTGCTGCCTCGCGGACTGGGGTGCGGTCTCCCACAGGACGTCCACGAGCCGGTCTGTGGAGACGACGTTGTTGGCGTTCAGCAACAGCATGGCGGCGAGCCGGCGCGAGCGGCCTCCGCCGAGGGGGACGACGGCGCCCCGGGACCTGATCTCCAGCGGACCGAGTAGCCGTACGTCCGGTTCCACCACGTCTTCGGTCCCCCGGGTCCCCATTGGATATCCGCCGGATATCGCAGTAATAGATCGCGTACGTAGGCTACCGTGGGTCGCCGATCTGGCGCCCTCCGTTATTCCCAGCGGATCTTAAGCGCTCAAGGAGAAGATCTGTGCGAACCGTGCTCATCGGTGTCGTGGCCGCTGTGTTGCTCGTGGCCGCGGCGTCGGGGCTGGGCTACTCGGACCGGCCTAAGGCGAACGCCTACCCTGCCGTGGACGTGTGCAGCGCCTGCTTCCGGTGACCACCCGCGCCACACCCGGGCATGCGCCCGACGGGGCCGCCGCCGCGCAGGGATTCCGGGTCACCGTATGCGTTGCCGCCGCTCTGATGATCGCCTCCCTGGTCCAGTTCCTTCCGGCGCGTACCATGCCGCGCCCGGTGGTTTCTGAGGGTTCTGCGATGTCGGTTCTGTGGCCGCAGGGGTGGAACTTCTACGCTTCCGAGCCAACGCAGACTGCCGTCGTCGCCTACCGGGTGGGTGACGGCGGCGGCCTGACGGCGGTCACCGTCCGGCAGATGTCGGCGCGGACGGATCTAGGGCTGAGCCGCGCGGGATCGGCGCAGCTTGTCGAGCTCGGCAATATCAGCGCCGGGCTGCCTCGGACGGCTTGGCAGGACTGTGTCGGTCTCGATCCGCAGGTCTGCGAGAGCAGGACCCTGACTCGCTCGCGGAGCTTCTATCGGGACGCTACGTCGCATGCCACGTTGTGCGGGCACACGCTGATCGCGGTCGTGGATCCGGATCCGGGGCGGTTGCCGAACGGGTGGGGGATTGAGGAGTGCGCGAACGTCTACGTGGAGTGTGCCGCCTGACGCACGCCCGGTTGGTCACGACGGCGAGTTCCTTCGACCCGCGAACCAGGGTTCTGGCACTGTCCCGGTCGTTGGTGGCGCTGGCCCAGCTGGTGGTGCTGGCGGTGTCGCCGGACCGCACGCTGTTCGCGTACCGGCCTGATCTGCCGGATGGGATGCGCTGCGACGGGGTGCGTCGGCTGACGCTGTGGTGTGTGAGCGGACCGAGCCCGGATGGGATGACTTGCGCTCGCGTCGTCGCGATCACGGTGTTGCTCGCCGCCGCTATCGGTTGTGTTCCGCGCTGGGTGTGCGTCCCGCACTGGTTCGTGACCGCGAGTTTCAACGCGAGCCTCACGCAGCCGATCGGCGGCGACGCGGCGGCGACTGTGCTGACGCTGCTGGTGATACCGATGCTCATCGCCGACAGGCGCGTTTGGCACTGGTCGACGCCGGTCGCTGAGCTGCCGCCGGTGTGGCGCGGTAGCGGGTACGCGGCGTGGTTGGTCCTGCGTCTCCAGATCGCCTTGATCTACGTCGACGCTGCGGTGTCGAAGTCGGCCAACCCGGGCTGGCGCTCGGGGCGGGCCATGTATTCGGTGTTCACCGATCCGTATACCGGATTAGCTGGACCATTTCGCAAAGCAGCGGAACCGATTCTTTCTTCAGGCGTGGCAATCCATGCGCTCACATGGGGAGTATTGGTTACGGAGTTCGCTATCGCCGGTTGCATGCTCGGCTCGCGGCGCGCGCGAAAGACGGCGGTCGTGCTGGCGGTTCTGTTGCACTCGGGCATCGCGGTGCTGATGGGCCTTGTCGGCTTCGGGCTGACGATGATCGCCTTGGTTGGGCTCGGCTCAGGCGGGCGGCGCGAACACCTCGGCCAGAAGATCGCCGCCGGCCTCGGGGGCACGGACTTCCAGATGCAGGGCCGGGCCGTCGAAGTGGAGGCGGAAGTCGAAGAACGCGCAGCACTGCTGCTCGGCGACGGCCAGCACGGCAATCGCGGCGGCGCGGTCGGCCGGGAGGGTCAGCCGCAGGCCCTCGGGGATCGGCGCGCGGGTTGCGCCGACGAGGGCGACGCGCCACTCGTTCGCACGCTCACGTAGGCCGTCGGCGGGGAGGGTGCATGCTACGGGGGCTTCGCGCCAGCGCTCGGATTCGGAGGGCGCAGGGGTGTTGGCGTGGGTAGCGCTGTTGGCGCGGCCAGCGTTCTCGGCACGAGCAGCGTTGTCGGAACAGGCTGCATTGTCGGCACAGGCAGCACTCTCGGCACAGGCAGCATTGTCCGCGCGAGCAGCATTGTCGGCACAGGCAGCGTTGTCGGCGCAAGCAGCGCTGTCGGCAGGGGCTGCGTTGTCGGCACGGCCAGCGTTGTCGGCACAGGCAGCACTGTCGACGCAGCCAGCATTCCCGGCACGGCCAGCGTTCTCGGCGCAGGCAGCATTGTCGGCGCGAGCAGCGTTCTCAGCGCGGCCAGCATTCTCGGCGCAGGCAGGGTTGTCGGCGCGGCCAGCGATCTCGGCGCGGCCAGCGTTCTCGGCGCAGGCAGCATTGTCGGTGCAGGCAGCATTCTCGGCGCGGGCAGCGTGCTCGGCGGGCGCGGCGTTGTCGGTGCGCGCGGCCGTCGCAGCGTGCGCGGCGTGCCGGTTGGTGAGCAGCGGCGCGGCAGCGCTCGTCGAAGAGCGAGCGGGCGAGGCCGGAGCGAGGAAACTGCACTCCGGGCCGCAGGGCTCGTCGCGGTCCGGCAGCGCCTCCAGGTGTGCCAGGGCCCCGCGCAGGGTCGCGCTGAAGGCGGCCGCCTCTGCCGCGCGCTGCTCGGACTCGGCCAGGCGGTGCGCGATCCGGGGGTTCAGGTCGGCCTTGACCTGCGCGCAAGCCCCGGACTCCCACACCGCCAGCAGCTCGGCGACCTCCTCCAGCGGCAGGCCCAGGTGCTTCGCGGCGTCGATGAACTCCAGGCGGCGCACCGCCTCCTCGCCGTAGATCCGGTAGCCCGCGTCGGTGCGGTCGGCGGACAGGAGGCCGGAGGTCTCGTAGAAGCGCAGCGTGGTGGCCGGGACGCCGGTGCGCTCGGCCAGCTGCGAGATCCGCATCGTGCTCATACCTGGACCGTAAACCTTCGAGTCGACTCGAAAGTCAAGCCTGCGGCTGCGACGAGTCAGCTGAGTCAGGCGAGTCAGCCGAGTCAGGCGTACAGGTCCTCGGGGCGGATCGCGATCGCGCTGACCGTGACGGTGCCGCTGTGGCGGAAGCGGAGCGTGAACGTGATCTGCTGGTCGGGGCGGAGG
>NZ_JAACYW010000169.1 GCF_015356825.1 Catenulispora rubra
AAATCAGCGAGCGCGCTCGCGGCCGGGGCAGCCGGCATGCGCTCCGGCGCGCTCGGAGCGGGAGCCTGCTCAGCAGGACTCGCGGCGAACCAATCCGACTCAGCGGCCGCATCCTCATCCGTCCGGCGCAGGTGCCCGAAAGCCTCCCCGACCGCGCGCGGGCCCCGTGGCTCCTCAGCCGAAGTGCCCCCGAACCAATCCCCCGCATCGCTCACGCCGTGGCCTCGACGTCTCCGTACAGGGCCAGCGCCTCGGCGGCGGTCTTGCGGACCTGGTCGGCCAGGGCCGGGGGGTCGACGATGCGGCCGTCGGCGCCGAGGCGGAGGACCAGGCGGAGGATGCGGCCCTGGTCGGGGGCTCGCAGGGCGATGCGCAGGCCGCCTTCGGGCAGCTCCTCGACGCCTTCGTTCGGGTAGTTCTCCGCCACCCAGCGGGCGTGGCGGGTGACCTCCAGGGTGACCAGGGGGTCGTCCGCGGCCGGGCGGAGGACGCCGTCGTCCAGGTCCTGGGGCTCGGCGGACTCCGGGATCTCGGCGGCGGCGTCCAGGACGTCGATGGCCACTATGCGGGACAGGCGGAAGACGCGGACCGCCTCGCTGCGGCGGCACCAGCCCTCCAGGTAGGCGTGGCCGTCGGAGAGGATCACGCGCATCGGGTCCACGTCGCGCTCGGTGACCTGGTCGCGGGACGGGACGAAGTACTCCAGCCGCAGGCGGCGGCCGGAGTCCAGGGCCTGGCGGATGCGGTCCAGGACGGTGGCGCGCGCCTCGAAGGCGACCGTCACCCGCTGCGAGGCCTCCGCGCCGCGCTCGCCGGCGGCCTCCTCCAGTTTGGTGATGGCGCGCAGCAGGGCGTCGCGGTCGGCGACGCCGGGGAGCTGCGCCAGCGCGCGCAGGGCGACCAGCAGGGCCACCGCCTCGCGCACCGAGAAGCGCAGCGGCCGGACGATGGCCTCGGCGTTCTCCAGGTGGATGGTGCCGCCCTCGCCGATGTGCGCTTCCATCAGGTCGTCCGGCAGGCCGCCGGGCAGCCCGCACATCCACAGCGTCTCCAGGTCCTTGCGGAGCTGCTTCTCGGAGACGTTGAACTCGCCGGCCACCTCGGTCAGCTTCGCGCCCTCGTGCTCCAGCAGGTAGGGCACCAGGTTCAACAGCCGGCGGACCTGGGCCGCGGCACCGCTCATCGGGAGGCTCCCGTCATCTCGCCGGTGTCGGAGCGGTCGGCGTCGGCCTGCGCGCCGATCTTGGAATGGGTACTGATCTTGGAATGGGTACCGATCCGGGCTCCGGGGTGCGTCATCTCGTCGCTGGCGGCCAGCGCGTTGCCCGCGACGGCGGCGCGCAGCCGGTTGATCACCGCGGCGCGCAGCTCCGGGGGTTCCAGGACCTGCACGTCGGGGCCGAACTCGGCGAGCCAGCCGGCCATGCCGGTGTTGCGCGGCACGGTCAGCACGTCCCAGCCGGTCGGCTCGCCGTCGAGCAGTTCCTGTTCGCACTCGGTGGCGCGGCGGCGCAGCAGGAAGCCGGTCTCGGCCCGCAGCCGCAGCCGGGCGGTGCCGACGTTGCGGTTCTGCTTCCAGGCGAAGTCGGCGACCTTGGCGTGCACGTCCATGTCGTCGGGCACCTTCTCGGTGAGGCGCCCGGCCATCAGCACCGGCTCGCCGACGATCCGGTCCAGCCGGAACATCCGGTCGGCGCCGCGGTCGCGGTCGTAGCCGGCCAGGTACCAGTGCCCGCGCCAGGAGTCGATGGCCCACGGCTCGACCTTGCGCAGCGCCGGGTCCACCTCGCCGGACTTGCGGTAGCGGAAGGACACCGGGCGCCGGTCGCAGATGGCCTGGAGCAGCGGCTCGAAGGCCGCGGTCTCGGTGCGCACCCGCGGCTCGATGCCGGACTGGCTGATGTCGCCGACCTCGATGCCCGCGCTCTTGAGCTTGAGCAGCGCCGAGGAGGCGTCGGAGGCCAGGACCGCCTGCTGCCAGAAGCGTGCGGCCACGCCGAGCACCGCCGCCTCATCCCGCTCCAGGCGGATCTCGGGCAGGTTGTAGGAGTCCTTGGGGATGCGGTAGCCGATCTCGTCCTCGAACAGCGCGCTGTTGGTACCGGTCTCCAGCGGGATGCCCATCTCGCGGAGCTCGTCCTTGTCCCGCTCGAACATACGCTCGAAAGCGTCGTCCGTGGGGCACTCCCGATACGGCTCCAGGGTGGCGCGCAGGCGCTCCTTGGTCACGTACTGCTTGGACGCGAGCAGGCAGATGACCAGGTTCACCAACCGTTCGGTCTTCGTGGCGGGCATCGACGCTCTCCTACAACAACTCGGCTACGCGTGAACGGTAGCGCTAATCGATGGCGTGGCGCAGCGTCGTACACATTGGCGAACACAAACGAGTGACGACGGGTCGGCTAACAGGGCGTCACCGGACAGGTAGCGTAGGCGGGTGATCCGGTGGCGGCGTGGGGTGGTGGCAGCAGTGGCCCGCGCCTGGCGCGGTTCTCTAGAGGTACATGTAACGGCTGCGGACGGGCAGATGTTCCGCGCTCTCGCTTATCCGGCGCTGGTCGGACAGCCTGAGGTCGGCGACGAGGTGCTGCTGTCGGTCGCGGCGCTGGAGTTGGGGTTGGGGACCGGCGGCTATGCGCTGGTCGTGGCGATCCCTGCGCGGCTTCCTGAGGACACCCCTCTACAGGGACACATGGTGAAGGCGCGCTATACGCCGTTGCAGACCGTTGTAGACGGCGCTGAGGAGCGCTACCCAGAGCTGGCGACGGCATCGTCTCTGGGTGGGATGCCGGTCGTAGTGGCGGATCTGCACTCGGCTCTTCCTGCGGTACTCGCGGGGATCCGCGCGGAACGCCCCTCTGCGCGCGTCGCCTATGTGATGACTGACGGAGGGGCGCTCCCTCTGTGGTTCTCACGGAGTGTCGACGCACTGAGCTCTGCAGGGTGGTTGGCGGCGGGCACTGTCACGGTCGGGCAGGCGTTCGGCGGGGATCTGGAGTGCGTGACTGTGCACAGCGGACTTCTGGCTGCGCGCCACGTACTTAACGCCGACATTGCGATCGTCGCGCAGGGGCCTGGAAACCTTGGGACCGGAACCGAGTGGGGGTTCTCGGGGGTCGCGTGCGGAGAGGCGATCAACGCCGCAGGGGTTCTTGATGGCCGACCCATCGCCGCACTGCGTGTCTCCTCAGGAGATGCGCGCGAACGGCACCAAGGGCTAAGTCACCACAGCCTCACCGCTTATGGGAAGGTCGCGCTGGCGCGCGCCGAAGTAGCGCTGCCTGATGTCGACGACGTCTTCTGGAGCGGCGTCGCTTCGCAGACTGCCGAGCTGGAGCGGCGGCATGCGGTGATTCGCGTACCGGTCGACGGACTTGATGCGGCCCTGCGTTCCTGTCCGGTAAAGCTGAGCACTATGGGCCGTGGCCTGGACGAGGACTATGCGGCGTTCCTCGCCTCGGCGTGCGCGGGCCGGCTGGCGGCGGGACCGGACAGAACGGTCCCTGACAAAGTCTGAGGCGGATGTCCGGCCACGTGCGCCGGGCTGCCAGCACTATGGGATGCTGCACTCCTGAATGGCGAGACCCGGGAGGGACGTTGTCCGTGGAAGAGAGCGTCGGAGAAGGCAGGATCGACGAGGATCAGGCCGAAGGCGTCGGGGAAGTCAGCGTCGGGGCTGTCGGTGTCGGGGATGCCGGCGTCGGCGAGGAGCACGAGGAACACATCGTGACACCCGTCGAGCGCAAGCTCCGGGCGGTCCCGGTCCTCATCCTGAGCTGCGTCGTGTTCGGCCTGGCGGCCGCGGCGTTCGCCTGGACGACGCTGCGCGTGCACGACCGTCAGGTGTCGGCGGAGGCGAACGAGAAGGCGGTCGCGTTCCTGCTGGGGACGCCGGGCCTGCAGACCTCCGAGCAGGCGGCGGCCGGCGGCGGCTCTGTGACCGCGTTCTACTCCCCCAAGCTGCACCGGTTCGCCATCACCGGTCACGACCTCCCCGCGCTCAAGGCGGGACGGACCTACGAGTTCTGGTACCGCACCGGCGCGGGCACGCCGCCGCAGGAGGCGGGCACCTCGCGCTTCGACGCGCCGCAGAACGACATCGTCGTGGTGTCGATCCCGGCGCCCGCCGCCTCGCTGGTGGTCTCGGTCGAGTCCTCGGGCGGCGCGCACGCGCTGTCGGGGACGCCGATCGCCGAGCTGACGCTGGGGTAGGGCCGGTCGCGCGGGTCGCGTGCGTGGGGCGGGTCGCGCGGCGGCCGGGGTCTGGCTACTCGGCTACTCGGCGATCAGCAGGTCACCGGCCAGCACCGCGAAGAGCGTCCCGGTCACGGCGTCGACGACCCGGCGCGCCCGGGCGTACGCCGCCGCGATGCGCTTGGCGGAGAACAGGCAGGCCACGAGCACGTACCAGGCCACGCCGATCGCCGGGATCGCGACGCCGATCGCGGTGCGGTACTCCCAGTCGACGTGCGGCGGGAGCAGCGCGGCGAAGACGCTGGAGAAGAAGACGGCGGCCTTCGGGTTGCCGATGTTGCACAGGAAGCCGGCCCGGAAGGCGGACACGGCGCCCCGGGGACGGATGCCCGCGGCGCCGGCGGCCGGGCCGTGCACGCGGCGGCGCGCGGCCGAACGCAGGAGTTGGAAGGCCAGCCACAGCAGGTAGGCGGCGCCGGCCACGCGGACCGCCTCGAACACCGGCTGGAAGCGGACCAGGAGCACGGTCAGGCCGACCAGGCTGGTGGTGGCCCAGACCGCCATCGCGGCGGCGACGCCGAGGCCGACGAAGACCGCGTCGCGGCGGGAGCGCGCGACCGAGGCGTGGGAGACGGCGAGGAAGTCGGGGCCGGGGATCAGCAGGGCCAGGGTCCAGACGGTCAGCAACGCGGCGAAGGACGCGACAGGCATACCGACGATGCTGCCATGCGGGATGCACTGCGGGGCAGGTCCGGAGGTCGTTCGCGGGCCACTCGGCGCGGATTGGCCTGGTGGATCAGGCCGGCGCGCAGGGTTTGCGCTTGGGCCCGGCGGATGGACAAGGCTCGCACGTCGGCAGGCTCGTCGGCAGGCGCCGCGGCCTCGCGCGCAGCTCACCGCCGCCGGACACGCCGATGGCCGTCCCGGAACCCGGGACGGCCATCGAAGGCACTCGAAGTTCGCTCGACGTCGTTCGAAACCGTTCGAGATCGCTCGAGATCGCTCGAGATCGCTCGAGATCGCTCGAGATCGCTCGAAGTTCCTCGAAGGCGGCTCGCTCAGCTCACGCCGAGCAGGTCCACCACGAAGATCAGCGTCTCGCCCGGCTTGATCGCGCCGCCCGCGCCGCGGTCGCCGTAGCCCAGGTGCGGCGGGATGACCAGCTTGCGCCGGCCGCCGACCTTCATGCCGGCCACGCCGCGGTCCCAGCCGGCGATGACGCGGCCGCCGCCCAGCGGGAACTCGAAGGCCGAGCCGCGGTTCCAGGAGGCGTCGAACTCTTCTCCGCTGGAGTAGGCGACGCCGACGTAGTGCACCTTCACCTGCTGGCCGGCCTTGGCTTCCGCGCCGGTGCCGACGGTGATGTCCTCGATCACCAGGTCCGCGGGGACCGGGAAGTCGGGGAAGTCGATCTCAGGCTTTTCAAGACTCATGGGCTTGCTGTTCCCAATCCTGCTCGGGGATGGACTTCTCGTTACGCTATCAGGGCGTCTTCGGCGGTCATCGCCGCGTCGCCCGGCGTCCGGTCAGCGGGCGTCCAGGATGTCCACGACGAACACCATGGTGTCCGTGCCCTGGATCCCGGCGCTCGGCTGGCCCTGCGCGCCGTAGCCCTTGTCCGGCGGGATCACCAGCAGCACCCGGGAGCCCACGGTCTGCCCGATCAGGCCGTCGTCCCACCCCTGCACCACCGCGCCGACGCCGATCGGGGTGGCGAAGATCGACTTGCCCTTGCTGAACGAGGAGTCGAAGATCTGGCCGGTGCGCCAGACCAGGCCCTCGTACTGGACCACGATGGTCTGGCCCTTCTTCACCTGCGGGCCCTTGCCGACGATCACCGGCTTGTAGACGCCGCCGGCCGGCGGCTGCTTGCCGGCCGGGATGGTCACCTTCGGGTCGTCCTTGCCCACGGCGGTGGCCACGGTCGGCAGCGCCGGGTCGTTCAGCACGCCGGTGCCGGCCGGGATGTCGGCCTGGGCCGACGGGTACACGCCGATGATGTCCAGGTCGAAGATGAGCGTGTCGGTGCCGGTGATGGTGATCTTGCCGCTGGTGCTGCCCTTGGCGCCGAAGCCGAGCGCCGGCGGGACGGTCACCTCCACCCGGCTGCCCGCGGCCTGGCCCTTCAGCCCCTGCTCCCAACCCGGCAGCATCTGACCCTGGCCCTCGACCGAGGTGACCGGATGCTGGCCCTGGTCATAGCTGCTGCCCAGGTCCGAGCCGTCGCGCCAGAGCTTGGCGGTGTACTGCAGGACCACGGCGCTGCCGTCGATGACCTTCGCCCCGTCGCCGGGAATCTTCACCTTCACCCCGAGCTTGCCGTCCGGCTGCCCGGCCGGCACCTGGATCGCCGGACGGACCCCGATGGCGTCGGCGCCCGGCGCACCGGACGAAGCCCCCGACGAGGCCGTGGAACCGGTCGAGGAACTGGTCGACGCGGCGGGCTTGCTCGACGACGACGAGCACCCGGCCAGCAGCACCAGGCCGGCGGCGAGCCCGGCGAGGGCGGTCTGGGTCCGGCGGGTGGCCACGGGACGGCGCACGGGAAACCTCGAATCGGCAGATAGCGATGGAAATACGACGATCACATGTCCATGGACCGCACCACAGTAGCGCGGCCCGCGCCCGACCGGAGCCGGGAGCAGGCCACGAATACGCAAAGCCAGAACGGTGGAACCGAGTAGGGGGCCGGTCGCCGCGCCGCCGACCGGCACTGGAGCACGGAGCCAAAGATGCCCCCCAAGGTGCCGGTCGCTGAGGACTACCGGCGCCGCGGCGCGAGGCCACGCGCACCAGGTCAGGCATGCCGCCACCTCGCCATTCGCCGATGGCATCGATCACCTCCGGCACGACCGGCACCACAGAGCCCAATCACGCCCGCCGGGCTGGCCGAGCCGCCAAAGCGCCGATGCCCAGCACCGGAGCGCGAAACTACGTGCACCAGCCCAGGCCAGCTGAGGCGCCACGCCGCCGGTCGCCGAGGACATCCGGCCGCAAACACAACCGGCACGGCCGACACCGGCGCACAACCTCGCGCGCCAGCCCAGCCGTGCCGCCAGCTTGTCGGGCCGGGCTCACCAGCCCGGCGGTCACATCGACGAAATGAGCTTCTCCACCCGCTCGTCCACCGAGCGGAACGGGTCCTTGCAGAGGACGGTGCGCTGTGCCTGGTCGTTGAGCTTCAGGTGCACCCAGTCGACGGTGAAGTCGCGGCGTTGCTCCTGGGCGCGCTTGATGAACTCGCCGCGCAGGCGCGCTCGGGTGGTCTGCGGGGGGACCGACTTGGCCTGGAAGATCTCGAGGTCGGTGGCGGTGCGTTCGACCATGCCGCGCTTTTCCAGGAGGTAGTACAGGCCTCGGTTGCGGGAGATGTCGTGGTAGGCCAGGTCCAGTTGGGCCACGCGGGGAGCTGACATGGCCAGGTTGTTCTTGGCTCGGTAGCGCTCGATGAGCTTGTACTTGATCACCCAGTCGATCTCCTTGGAGATCGAGTCCAGGTCGCCGGTGTTCACCGCGGTGAGGGTGCGCTCCCAGAGGTCCAGGATGCGGTCGACGGCGCCGGTGCGCAGGCCGCGCTTCTCGGCGAAGTCGCGGGCCTTGGTGAAGTACTCCTCCTGTATCTCCAGGGCGCTCATCTCGCGGCCGTTGGCCAGGCGGACCTTCTTCTGGCCGGTCATGTCGTGGCTGACCTCGCGGATGGCCCGGATCGGGTTCTCCAGGGTCATGTCGCGGAGGGTGGTGCCGGCCTCGATCATCCGGAGGACCAGGTCGGTGGCTCCGACCTTGAGGAGCATCGTGGTCTCGGACATGTTGGAGTCGCCGACGATCACGTGCAGGCGGCGGTACTTCTCGGCGTCGGCGTGCGGTTCGTCGCGGGTGTTGATGATCGGGCGGGAGCGGGTGGTGGCGCTGGAGACACCCTCCCAGATGTGCTCGGCGCGCTGCGAGACGCAGTAGACCGCGCCGCGGGGGGTGGCCAGGACCTTGCCGGCGCCGCAGATGAGCTGGCGGGTGACCAGGAAGGGGATCAGCACGTCGGCCAGGCGGGAGAACTCGCCGTGCCGGCCCACGAGGTAGTTCTCGTGGCAGCCGTAGGAGTTGCCGGCCGAGTCGGTGTTGTTCTTGAACAGGTAGACGTCCCCGGCGATGCCCTCCTCGTGCAGGCGCCGCTCGGCATCGGCCAGCAGCCCCTCCAGGATCCGCTCGCCGGCCTTGTCGTGGACGATGAGCTCGCGCACGGAGTCGCACTCGGGGGTGGCGTACTCCGGGTGCGAGCCGACGTCCAGGTACAGCCGCGCGCCGTTGCGCAGGAAGACGTTGCTGGAGCGCCCCCAGGACACGACGCGGCGGAACAGGTAGCGGGCTACCTCGTCCGGGGACAGACGACGCTGTCCGCGGAACGTGCAGGTGACCCCGTATTCGTTTTCTAGCCCGAAGATCCGCCGGTCCATGATGACCACCTTATGCCGCGTACGACTTTTAAACGGGCACGACCTCTGCGTCGTTGGTCGGCCACCCGCATGTATCAGGACTCCGAGGAGTCCTCTTCCTCGCCGAGGATGTCGTCGACCGCGCCGAGCACGTCGCCGTCGTCTTCCTTCTTGCCGCCGCCGGTGCCGTCGGTACCGCCGCCGGCGTCGTCGGTACCCCCGTCGCCGTCCACGCCGAGCAGGCTGGACAGCGCGGGCCCGGTGATCCGCCGGAACTTGCGCACCTGGCTGCGGTTCCGGTCCAGGACCGCGACCTCCAGCTGGTTCGGGGCCAGCGTGCGCGGCTCGGTGCCGTCCCGGCCCAGGGCGTCCACGGCGGCGTTCAGGACCGTCTCCAGCGCGGCGTTCTCCTCGTAGGAGGACTCCAGCACCTGGTTCACCGCGTCCGCGGCGCCGCCGAGCACCTGGAAGCCGCGGATGTCGGTGACCTGGCCGTCGAAAGTGACCCGGTAGCCCTGGTCGTCGGCGGCCTTCTCGCCGACCTCGGCGACGGCCAGCTCCACCTCGTACGGCTTGCCCGCGCCCTCGCTGAACATCGTGCCCAGGGCCTGCGCGTAGGTGTTCGCCAGGGCCCGGCCGGTGACGTCGCGGCGGTCGTACACGTAGCCGCGCATGTCGGCGTGCCGGACGCCGGCGATACGCAGCTGCTCGTACTCGTTGTAGCGGCCGGCCGCGGCGAAGGCGATGCGGTCGTAGATCTCGGAGATCTTGTGCAGGGCCCGCGACGGGTTCTCCCCGACGAACAGGATGCCCTTGTCATAGAAGATGACTGCCACGGACCGGCCACGCGAGATGCCCTTACGGGCATACTCGGCCCGGTCCTTCATGATCTGTTCGGGCGAGACGTAGAACGGCGTCGTCACGACGGGTCACTCCTGACTGGGACCGAGGTCTGCAAGACAATTGATTCGGTGTGCTGCGAACCGAAGTTATCGCAGCGGGGAGCGGGGACCGTCGGGAACCGCGCGGCGGGCGTCCATGATGCCCTCGATGAGCGCGGAGAGTTCCTCGTCCGGCAGTCGCCGGTAACCGTCCTCGGTGACCACCGCGACGACCGGGTAGATCTTGCGGAACAGGTCGGGGCCGCCGGTGGCCGAGTCGTCGTCGGCGGCGTCGTAGAGCGCCTGCACGGCCGCGACCGCGGCGTCCTCGGCGCTGAAGTCCGGGCGGAACAGCTTCTTCAGCGCACCGCGGGCGAACATCGAGCCGGAGCCGACCGAGTAGAAGTCGTGCTCCTCGTACATGCCGCCGGTGACGTCGTAGCTGAAGATCCGGCCCTCGCCGGTCTCCTCGTCGTAGCCGGTGAACAGCGGGACCACGGCCAGGCCCTGCATCGCCATGGCGAGGTTGCCGCGGATCATGGTGGCCAGGCGGTTGGCCTTGCCGTCGGTGGAGAGCGTGACGCCCTCGATCTTCTCGTAGTGCTCCAGCTCCAGCTGGAACAGCCGGACCACTTCCACGGCCAGCCCCGCGCTGCCGGCGATGCCGACCGCGGAGAACTCGTCGGCCGGGAACACCTTCTCGATGTCGCGCTGGGCGATGAAGTTGCCCATCGTGGCCCGGCGGTCCCCGGCCAGCAGCACGCCGCCGGGGAAGGCGATGGCCACGATGGTGGTGCCGTGCGGCGCGATGTCCTGCATGGACACCGGGCCGGCGGCGCCGGCCGGCAGGGCGCGCCCGCCGGGCAGGAACTCGGGTGCGAAGCCCTTCAAGAACTCGCTGAAAGAGGAGATGCCCGGCGTGAGGAACGCCTGCGGCAGACCGCCCCGAGAGCCCCAGTCCGCGTTGGATTCCACTTCAGCAATCCCCTTCTATTAAGGTTCGTACGCAATCGGACCTTGATGTGAGGCGACCCTAGTAGATCGCGAACCTCACTGGCCACCCTTCTGGACGAAGCCCCGGACGAAGTCCTCGGAGTTGGCCTCCAGCACCTCGTCGATCTCGTCCAGCATCGAGTCCACGTCCTCGGAGAGCTTCTCCTGGCGCTCCTGCAGGTCGCTGCTCGCCTCGGCGGTGGTTTCCTCGACCTCTTGCTTGTCCCGGCTGGCGTGCTGCTGGCCGCCGCGTTCGTCCGCTGCCATCTCAGCCCTCTCCCACTCCTCGGCAGGGTTGCCGATCTTCCTCACTCTAGCTTCAACTTCCCCCGAACGGGGGTATTCCACTCGCGCTGGCGTTACCGAATAAATTACGTTTGTGGAATTCTTCGGACCAGCGCCGAAGCGGCGCTGGTCCGAATGTCGGAACGTCTCGTCTCAGCCCTCGGTCAGTGCCCGCACCAGATCCTCCGCGGTACGGCTCCGATCGATCAACGCTTGGACGTGCTGCTTGGTTCCGCGCGTCGGTTCCAGTGTCGGCACCCTTTGCAACGATTCGCGACCGGGGACGTCGAAGATCACCGAGTCCCAGGACGCGGCGGCCACCGAGTCGGCGTACTTGTCCAGGCACCGGCCCCGGAAGTAGGCCCGGGTGTCCTCCGGCGGGTGGTCCACCGCCTGCCGGATCTGCGCGTCGGTGGTGATGCGCTCGAAGCGCCCGCGGGCCGCCAGGCGCTGGTACAGGCCCTTCTCCGGCCGGACGTCGGAGTACTGCAGGTCGACCAGCTCCAGCCGCGAGGAGTCCCACTCCAGGCCGTCGCGCTTGCGGTAGCCCTGCAGGATCTCGTACTTGGCGACCCAGTCCAGCTCCTTGGACAGCGACATCGGGTCCGACTCCAGCCGCGTGAGCACCGACTCCCAGCGCTCCAGCACGTCCTTGGTGACGTCGTCCACGTCGGAGCCGAAGCGGTCCTCCACGAACTTGCGGGCCTGCTCGCAGTACTCCATCTGCAGCTGCACCGCGGTGAGCTTGCGGCCGGTGCGCAGCGTCACCAGCTGCCGCAGCGTCGGGTCGTGGCTGACCTGGTGCAGGGTGCGCACCGGCGAGTCCACCGACAGGTCGGTGGACATGAAGCGCTCCTCGATCATCGCCAGGACCAGCGCGGTGGTACCCATCTTGAGGTAGATGGAGACCTCGGCCAGGTTGGCGTCGCCGATGATGACGTGCAGCCGGCGGTAGCGCTCGGGGTCGGCGTGCGGCTCGTCGCGGGTGTTGATGATGGGGCGCTTGAGCGTGGTCTCCAGGCCCACCTCGACCTCGAAGAAGTCGGCACGCTGGGAGATCTGGAAGCCGTGCGCGCGGCCGTCCTGGCCGATGCCGACCCGGCCGGCGCCGGTGACGACCTGCCGGGAGACGAAGAACGGGGTCAGGTTGCGGACGATGTCGGCGAACGGGGTGGTGCGCTGCATGAGGTAGTTCTCATGCGAGCCGTAGGAGGCGCCCTTGTTGTCGGTGTTGTTCTTGTACAGGTTGATGGGCGCGGTGCCGGGGATCTCGGCGGCGCGGCGCGAGGCCTCGGCCATGATCCACTCCCCGGCCTTGTCCCAGATCACCGCGTCGCGCGGGTTGGTGACCTCCGGTGAGGAGTACTCGGGGTGCGCGTGGTCGACGTACAGGCGCGCGCCGTTGGTGAGGATCACGTTGGCCAGGCCCGCGTCCTCGTCGGTGAGCTGGCTGGCGTCGGCGATGTCCCGGGCCAGGTCGAACCCCCGGGCGTCACGCAGGGGGTTCTCTTCCTCGAAGTCCCAGCGCGCGCGGCGGGCCCGGTGCATGGCCGCCGCGTAGGAGTTGACGATTTGAGAAGAGATCAGCATCGCGTTGGCGCCGGGGTTCCCTGGTACGGAGATGCCGTACTCGGTCTCGGTGCCCATGATTCGCCACACGCTCATACCGGCCACCTTATTCCGCGGGGGTGACGTGTGGCAGTGCCTTGTGCACGGTTTTTGCTGGGGTGATGGGTTGCCACTCGGTGTGTGTACCCGGGGGGTGATCAATGAATCGCTGATGACTACGTGCTTGCGGAGCGTTGGCCGGCCGGCGGACACCGCGCGCGGCCGAACGACACACGCCGCCCACGCGCCGTCGATGAGACGGTACGCGGGCGGCGTTCGGTGTCGCCGGGGAGGTTACAGGTACTGGCCGGTGCTCGCGATGGTGTCGATCGAGCGGCCGGTGTCACCGCCCCGCTTGCCGGTGACCAGCGTGCGGATGAACACGATCCGCTCGCCCTTCTTGCCGGAGATGCGGGCCCAGTCGTCGGGGTTGGTGGTGTTCGGCAGGTCCTCGTTCTCCTTGAACTCGTCGACACAGGCGCCGAGCAGGTGGGAGACGCGCAGACCCTTCTGCTTGTGGTCCAGGAAGTCCTTGATCGCGGCCTTCTTCGCGCGGTCGACGATGTTCTGGATCATCGCGCCGGAGTTGAAGTCCCGGAAGTACATGACCTCCTTGTCCCCGTTGGCGTAGGTGACCTCCAGGAACCGGTTCTCGTCGATCTCGCTGTACATCCGCTCGACCGTGGCCTGGATCATCGCGGTGACGGTCTCCTGCCGGTCCCCGCTGTGCTCGGCCAGGTCCTCGGCGTGCAGCGGGAGGTCGGTGGTGACGTACTTGCCGAAGATGTCCTTGGCCGCCTCGGCGTCCGGACGCTCGATCTTGATCTTGACGTCCAGCCGGCCGGGCCGCAGGATCGCCGGGTCGATCATGTCCTCGCGGTTGGAGGCGCCGATGACGATGACGTTCTCCAGGCCCTCGACGCCGTCGATCTCCGAGAGCAGCTGCGGGACGATGGTGTTCTCCACGTCCGAGCTGATGCCGCTGCCGCGGGTGCGGAACAGCGAGTCCATCTCGTCGAAGAACACGATGACCGGGGCGCCCTCGCTGGCCTTCTCGCGAGCCCGCTGGAAGACCAGGCGGATGTGCCGCTCGGTCTCGCCGACGTACTTGTTGAGCAGCTCAGGGCCCTTGATGTTGAGGAAGTAGCTCTTCACGTTGTCCGAGCCGGTCACTTCGGCGACCTTCTTGGCCAGCGAGTTGGCCACCGCCTTGGCGATCAGGGTCTTGCCACAGCCGGGAGGCCCGTACAGCAGCACGCCCTTGGGCGGCCGGAGCTTGTGCTCCTTGAACAGGTCAGGGTGCAGATACGGGAGCTCGACGGCGTCCCGGATCAGCTCGATCTGGCCGTCCAGCCCGCCGATCTCCAGGTAGGAGATGTCCGGGACCTCCTCCAGCACGAGGTCTTCGACCTCGGACTTGGGGATGACCTCGTAGACGTAGCCGCTGCGCGGCTCCATCAGCAGGGCGTCGCCGGGGCGCAGCTTGACGCCGGGCTCCAGCAGCGGCTCGGCCAGGCGCACCACGTGCTCCTCGTCGGTCCGGCCGGTGACCAGGGCGCGGCTGCCGTCCTCCAGGATCTCCTTGAGGCTGACGATCTCCCCGACGCTCTCGAAGCCGAACGCGGCGACCACGTTGAGCGCCTCGTTCAGCATCACCTCCTGGCCGGGATGCAGCGTGCCGGGCTCGATGGACGGGCTCACCGACACCCGCATCTTGCGGCCGCCGGTGAAGATGTCGGCGTTGCCCTCGCCGGCGTCCTCCAGGAACACCCCGAAGCCGCTGGGCGGCTGTGCGAGGCGGTCGATCTCCTCCTTCAACGCCACGATCTGGTCGCGCGCTTCGCGCAGCGTCGCCACCAGGCGCTCGTTCTGGCTCGTGAGCCCGGCCACAGTGGCCTGCAACTCGTTGATCCGCTCCTCCACGGCCCGGCCGCCCCTCGGGGCGTCCGCGGCGTCGCGGAGCCTGCGCCGCAGGACGGCGATCTCCTGCTCCAGGTACGTGACCTGGGCAGAGAGGTCATCCGACCCGCGCGCCGAGCGGCCGGCGCCCTCGCGGATGTCGTCGTCGTGTGCTGGCACGGTCCTCACCTCCCGCCGGAAGCTGCGATGCTCAAGAACTTCCTTGCTGCTGTCCTGCCTAGCCGAAGCGTTCTTGAAACCGCTGAATGTTGTGCAGTTGCCGCCACCGGGTCCGGACACGGCACACCCCGCGTATCCGGAACTCGGGTGCTCTTCGTAGGAACAACAAGGCCTGTCGTCATCACGATTCCCCCTCACTCGGCTGGTTATGTGGAGCCGGCCCGGAGTTGTGATCCCGATCCTTGCCCACTGGTGATGCTTTGTCGAGGACAATCGATCAACGACCGGGGGCCCCGGATGGTTCGCCGCGGCGGCTTGGTAGCGTCTGGAAACTATGACGGTTACCACTGACACGGATGCCCTAGAGGTATGGATCAATCACGATCTGTGCACCGGTGACGGCATCTGCGCCCAGTACGCACCGGACGTGTTCGAACTCGACATCGATGGTGTCGCTTATGTGAAGAACGGCCCGGACGCGGAGTTGCTGACCGGACCCGAGGCCCGGGTCCCGGTCCCGGTGGATCTGGTGCTGGCGGTCATCGACTCGGCCCGGGAATGTCCCGGGGAGTGCATCCACGTCCGACGGGCCTCGGACCAGGTCGTCGTCGCCGGCCCGGATGCCGAGGACGCCTAGGACGCCTAGGACGCTTAGGACGCCTAGTACGTCCAGGACGCCCAGGACGCCCAGCCGCGATGAGCCAGACGGCGGGAGACCAGTTCCGCCCCAGCTCGGCACTAGTCTCGTCCGCCGTCGTGCTTCTCACGGCCCGATCGAACCTTTCCCTCAATCGCTAACCCAGACGCATGACCACCCGTCCAGGTTGCCGGTCAGGCCCAGGTTCGCTCAATCGGGTGACCGCCCAGGTCGTACCGCCGGGCGAACACCGGCAGCAGCCGGGTCGGGCCGCCCACCGGATGCAGCCGCTCGGGGGCGTCGGTGTGGATCGGGACGACGGTCCGCGGCGCGACCCGGTGCACCAGCGTGTGCAGGTCGTCGCCGGTGGCGTGGCCGAAGGAGCCGATCCGGCGCAGCGGGATGCCCAGGACCTCCAGCCACTCCATGAACAGCGCCCAGCGCGACTCGAAGGGGCCCAGCGGCTCGCCGTTGGCGTGCAGCCACACGGTATGGTCGCCGACCGGCAGGTCCGCCAGGTCCGGGATGCCGCGCAGGTCCCGCAGGTCCGGCTGGTAGACGAAGGCCCCGGGATCGGCCTTCACGGCCTCCAGGCCGACCTCGGAGTAGGCCGCCACGCCCTCGACACCGAGCTCGCGCAGGAAGACCGCGACCGGGTCGCCCCAGAGCACGCGGCGCCCGGCGGCGTCGGCCACGTCGATGAACTCCCGGACCCGCTCCAGGTCCCGCGGGTACATCGCGAGCAGCACCAGGTCCCCGCGCGCCTCGTCCAGCACGGCGGCGAAGTCCCGGACGACGTCGTCCTCGGTGCGCACCGGCCCCGGGAACACCGGCAGCCCCAGGGCCGTACCCTCCGTGACGAACATCTCACAGCCCGCGGCGCGCTCGGCCAGCCGCCAGGCCCGCTCCGGCGCGCGGCCGTGGAACCGGATGTCGCCGGTGAAGGCCAGCACGCCGTCGGAGGTGGTGACCAGGTAGCCGCTGGCCCCGGGCACGTCGTGGTCGACGGTGATCCGCTCGACGGTCATCGGGCCGAAGCGCAGCGGCTGCTCGTCGGCCAGCGGCCGCCAGTCCGGGTCGCCGCCGGGCAGGCCGTCGCCGGCGGCGCTGAGCGCGCGCATCACGGCGACGGTCTCCGGCGAGGCGTGAACCTCAATTCCCGGCCTGAGGGTTCCGACCAGACCGCAGTGGTCGATGTGCGCGTGGCTGACGAACACCGCCGTCGCCGGGCCCTCCTCCCCCAGTGAGTCCCCTGGTTCGACCATCGCCGGGTCGTAGACGCCGGGCAGCCGGGGCGCCGCGCCGACCCGCAGCCGGTCGGCCAGATAGCGGTGCTCCCTGGGCACGACAGGGGGCCGGAACAAGTCGGTGCCTCGGGGGATGTCGAGCCCGAAATCGAGCAGGACGCGGTGGTCCCCCTCGGTGATCAGGACCTTGCTGGAGCCGATGACGCCGACCCCGCCCCAGAACTCGACGGATGCTGCCATGGAGATACGTGTTCTCTTCCTATGAATTAACGCGCCCTGCCCAGGCGAAGATGCCGGGCAGGATGTGCTCGACCACCGGGGCAATGATCGTCGCCAGGCCGTCAGAGCGGCCGAAACGGTCGATATAGCCGGTATAGGCGCCCACCTGAGCCGCGGGTTCGATGTCGTTGAAATAATGGTCGCCGAGCGAGAAGAGCTCGGCGGCCGGCCGGTCGGCCAGCTCCGCGGCGATCCAGCGCCGCAGTCCCTCGGGTTTGTTCGCTCCGGAGACGACCTCCTCGAACAGGGGGGTGACCCCCAGCCGGTCCAGCAGCGGCGCCAGGCCGCCGGCGGGGCTGTTGGTGGCCAGGACGACGCGCACGTCGCCGCGCAGCTTCTCGAAGGCCTCGACGAGCGCCGGGACCGCCGTGACCCGGCAGGACGCGGTCAGCATGTACTGCCGGCTGGCCAGGAACGCCTGCTCGGTTGCCGCCGGGCCGACCCCGGACAGCGCCGCGAGCCCGGCCGCGGCGCCCCAGGCGTCGACCGAGCTGCGCAGGACCGCGGCCGCCGACTCGTCGGCGACCCGGTCCGCGGCGGCCACGCCCTGGTCGAGGTAGGCCTCGAACAGGTCCAGGAACCGGCCGCGCCACTCGTTCGGCAGGCTGCCGGCGGCGTGCTCGGCGTAGAAGCGGACCGGGTCGTCGTCGCGGTAGACGGTCCCGTCGAAGTCCACGACCAGGATCGGCCGGCGGTCGGGCGTGCTGGAATCCGGCCTCGCGGATCCCGTTCTCGGCTCAGCCACGGACGCCTCCGGCCGCGGACAGCGCGCCGCGGATGAACTGCCGCTGCAACAGCAGGAAGAACACCATGACCGGCAGCGTGGTGAAGGTGACCGCCGCGGCCAGGCCGGGGAAGTCGGTGCCCTCGGCGTTGGCGAACGTGGACAGCCCGACCTCGACCGGCTGCACCGTGCTGGAGGACTCCATGTTCGAGCTGGTCATGATCACCGGCCACAGGAACGAGTTCCAGGAGCCCAGGAACACGTTGATGGCGATGATGACCAGCGCCGGGCGTACCATCGGCACGCCGATCGAGCGCAGGAAGCGCAGCCGCGAGGCACCGTCCAGCGCCGCGGCGTCCAGGATCTCCGAGGGCATGGTCAGGAAGAACTGGCGGACCAGGAAGATCCCGAACACGCTGGCGCCCCACGGGATGATCTGGATCCAGTAGGTGTTCAGCAGGTGCAGGTCGTTGGCCAGCACGTAGTCCGGAATGATCAGCACCGTGCCGGGCATCATCAGCACGGAGAGCACGACCAGCGTCAGCACCTTGCGACCCGGGAAGCGCAGCACGCCGAAGGCGAACCCGGCCAGCAGCGAGGTGACCAGGCACAGCGCCATGGTGCAGGAGGCGATCAGGACGGTGTTCGCGAACAGCCGCACCCACGGCGCCGCGTGCCAGGCCCGCGACCAGTTCGACCAGTCCCAGTGCGGCACCAGCAGCGGCGGGAAGTTGCTGAACTCGCCGGGGTGCCCGAGCGAGATCACCACCGTCCAGTAGAACGGGAAGACGAACGCCAGGCCGACGGCGGCGGCGAGCGCGCGCCGGGCCCAACGCCCGGCGCGGCTCCCTCCCGCCATGCCGCGGGACACGGAGGGCTGGGAGCGGCCCGGCCGTGGTAGCCGGGCGGAAAATCGGCGGAGCTCCGAGCCTGGCCGCACCGGTCCCTTGCGGCGCTGCGCTTGCAAGCCAGCCGCCCACAGCCAACCCCGGGCTGAGGGCGCCTGTCCGGCACGCCCAGACTCGTTCCCGCCGAGTTTTCCGTTCACTCCGCGGCTGCGCCGCTCCGTCTGTCCAGCTCCCACGGCCGGGCCGCTCCCGCTCACCCCTGCGCCTTCGCGGCGGCGCAGCCGGACTGCGCGGCGTTCAGGGCGTCGGCGGGCTGCTTGCCGTTCTCCAGCGCCTCCTGGATGGCGGTGGACTCGAAGCCCTGGCACTTGAAGATCCAGGAGAAGCCAGGCAGCGCGAAGGCGGTGTCCAGCTCGGAGACCGCGGCGGTCTCGTACGGGTTCTTGGCCACGAACGCCTGCATCACCGGGTCGGACAGGGCCTGGCTGGTCACGGGCAGGTAGCCGGAGGTGGCGGCCCACTGCGCCTGCTCGGCCGGGCTGGTGATGAACTTCATGAAGGCCCAGGCCGCGGCCTTCTGGTCGGCGCCGGCCCCGGAGAACATCACGATGTTGGTGCCGGTCAGCTCGTTGACGGCGCCGGAGGGGCCGGAGGGCAGCGCGGTGATGTCCAGCTTGAACTTGCCGCCGACGGTCTTGTTCTCGAAGCCGTAGCCGGCCGCCGAGGAGATGTCGAAGACGCCCTTCTGGGCGCCCAGGGCGGTCTCGCCGGGGTAGTTCTTGCCGGTGGCCAGAGCGTTGGCGTCCTTCAGGTCCTTCATGTACTGCAGGGCCTTGACCACGCCGGGGTCGGTCAGGTGCGGGGTGCCGTCGGCGTCGTACAGGTTCGCGCCGTTGGCCCGGGCCAGGATCTCGAACCACTGGGTGCCGAAGGTCGCGCCGGTGGCCGAGCCCGGGTCGATGGTGGAGCCGGTGACGCCGTTGGTGGAGACCGCCTTCATCACGCTGGCGTAGTCGTCCCAGGTCTTGGGCTCGCTCTGGCCGTCCTTGGCCAGCAGGTCGGCGTTGGCGAACAGGATCAGCACGCTCTTGTTGAACGGCCACATCCAGGTCTTGCCGTCCGGCAGCTTCGTGTCGGCCTGGATGCCCTTGTAGAACGTGGACACCTCGGCCGGGCTGTCGGTGCCGGCCAGCTCGCTGATCGGCACCAGCTTGCCGGCGGACTGGAAGTAGGAGGCCCAGCTCTCGTAGGCCTGGCCGATGGTCGGGGCGTTCCCGGCCTGCACCTCGGCCTTCTCCTTGGTGTACATCGTGCCGTAGTCCGGGTCGCCCTGGAGCTTGACGGTGATGTTCGGGTACTTCGCCTGGAAGTCCGAGACGAGCTTGTCCATCGCCGGCTTCAGGGTGCCGATGGTCATCGCCTCCTCGAAGGTGATGGTCACCGGGCCGGTGGGGACGGCGAGCTCGGTGCCGGAGCCGCCGGTCTTGGCCGACGAGCCGGAGTCGGACGCCTTCGGCGTGGACGTGCCGCCGCCGGCGCACGCCGTCGTGGCGAGGGCGAGAGCGGCCAGCCCGGCGGCCGCGGTGATGCGCTTGCGCATGATGGTTCTGATCTCCCGATTTGAGGGGGTTTCGGTGGCAGTGCGGAACTGGAACGAGAGGAACTGCGAACTGCGGTGCTGCGGAACTGCGGATCAGACGAGAGCGTGCGACTCGCCGTTGGCCGCGGTACGGCGCCGGACGAGCGTGAAGAAGACGGTGATGGCGAACAGGACCACGGCCAGCGCCGCGCCGTAGCCGGTGTCGCTGAACAGGAAGGCCTCCTGGTAGACCAGGTAGCTCAGGGTCGTGGTGGCGTAGGCCGGGCCGCCGCTGGCCAACTGGTAGAACTGGGTGAAGGCCTGCAGCGAGGTGATCGCGGTGATGGCGATCACGAACACGGTGACCGGCTTGAGCTGGTGCCAGGTGACGTGCCAGAACTCCTGCCAGCCCGAGCAGCCGTCGACCCGCGCGGCCTCCGACAGCTCGTTGGACAGCGTGGCGAGCCCGCCGAGGAACACCACGGTGGTGAAGCCGACCTCATGCCACAGGCTGTAGATCACGACCGCGGGCATCGCCGAGGACGAGGACTGCAGCCACTGCGAGGTCGGCAGGTGCAGGCTGTGCAGGATCCAGTCGGCCAGGCCGAACTTGTAGTTGAAGATCCAGGTCCAGATCATCGAGGTGGCGATCACCGGCGTCGCGTGCGGCAGGAAGAGCGCCACCCGGGTGCCGTTCAGCAGCGCCCCGCCGCGCTGCAACAGCAGCGCCAGCGCCAGGGAGATCGCGGTCCCGCCGATCACCATCGCACCGGTGAAGTACAGCGAGTGCCACAGGCTGCTCAGGAACGTCGGCTGGTTCGCCTGGAACAGCCGCGTGTAGTTGCCCAGGCCCTTGAACTTGGACAACGCCGGATTCAGCGCGTTCCACTTCCACAGCGAGACGTAGAACGTGTACCCGGTCGGAATGATCACGAAGGCCAGGAACACGAGCACGGCCGGAGCCGAGTACGCCCAGCCCCAGCGGGTCGCGCGGAAGTCGCGGGCGGGCCTGCGGCGCGCCGGGCCGGGCGGCGCGGCGACGGCGGTGGCGGCGTCGGTCGTTGCGGTCACGGGATGAGACTGTCGCGGGCGAGGATGTCATTCCCGCGACGTTTCGGTGAACAATCGACTACAAGGCTTCTTATATTCGAGATCTTGTGATGTCCTGGAATGTTGGCCAGTCCCTAACCCGGTGGACCGGCCGATCCCCAGCGGCCGTGATCGCAGTCGTCACCACGACGGCGATCACGGCCGCGACCACGGCGCGCGCTGCGGGGCTCGGCGACCACAAGCTGTAGAGCGCCCGCCAGAGGCCTCAAGGTGCCCACCAAACGCGGCAGACGCCCGCGAGACCAGACGTGTGCGCAGTGACTCGGACCGGCGCGCGGTCTTGCCCACGCAAACCGCCGGCCGCCAGCGCGAAACGAGTCTGTAAGGCAACCGCCCCCCACGCCCTAAGGCAGCACCCGCCGCGCCATAGCCGACGTCGTCACCGTCCCGTCCTCGTTGAACTCCGGATCCGCGACGCTCCCGGCGGCCGGCGTGGCACCCTCGGCGACGTAGTCGGCGGCGTAGGCGCCCTTGGACGGCCGGCGGCGGCGCAGCGGCGGGGTGACGCCGTCGGCCAGGCGGCGCGCGGTGACCAGGAAGCCGGTGTGGCCGATCATCCGGTGGTCGGGGCGCACGGCCAGGCCCTCGACGTGCCAGCCGCGGACCATCGACTCCCACGGCTGCGGCTCGGTGAAGGCGCCGTGCGAGCGCAGGGTCTCCACGGTCCGGGACAGCTGCGTGGTGGTGGCGACGTAGCAGATGATCACGCCGCCGGGTACCAGCGCCTTGGCGACCGCGTCCACGCAGTCCCAGGGCGCCAGCATGTCCAGCACGACCCGGTCGACCTCCTCGTCGACCAGCTTCTCGGCGAGGTCGCCGATGGTCAGCTCCCAGGCCGGGTGCTCGGCGCCGAAGAAGGAGCGCACGTTCTTCGCCGCGATCTCGGCGAACTCCTCGCGGCGCTCGTAGGAGTGCACGGTGCCGGCATCGCCGACGGCCCGCAGCAGCGAGCAGGTCAGCGCGCCGGAGCCGACCCCGGCCTCCACCACGCGGGCGCCGGGGAAGATGTCGGCCATCTGCACGATCTGGCCGGCGTCCTTGGGGTAGACGACGGCGGCGCCGCGCGGCATGGACAGCACGAAGTCGGACAGCAGGGGCCGCAGCGCGAGGTACTCGTTGCCGCCGGAGGTCTTCACGACCACGCCCTCGGGGGAGCCGATCAGCTCGTCGTGCTCGAAGGAGCCCTTGTGCGTGTGGTACTGCTTGCCCGGCTGCAGGGTGATGGTGCTCATCCGGCCCTTGGCGTCGGTGAGCTGAACCTGGTCGCCGGGCTTGAGGAGGCCGCGGCGGTGCTCCGCGCCGGTCGGGACGATCGGCTCGTCGGCGAGCAGGGCGATCGGCTCGTGCTCGTGCTCGGGGGCGGGCGCTGAGGGCGTGCTGTCCATCCCTTCAGCCTACCGGCGGTGGTGGGGCGGTCCGGACCGCTCTAAACCGGCATCCGGCGCTGTGCCGGCGGGGGCGGAGGCGGCCCCGGAGGCTTGCCGAGGAACGCGGCCTGGACGTCCGAGGCCGCCAGCACGCCGACGATCTCCCCGGTCGCCTCGACCACCAGGTACTCCGGGGCGGGGTTCGCGCGCAGCACGTCCAGCAGGTCCTCGCCGGTGAGGTCGGCGGTCACTATCAGCTCGGGGTCCAGCGGCCGGGCCACGTCCCCGGCCTCGACCCAGGGCCGGCGCTGCTCGGGGGTGGCGATCACCTGGGCCTCGTTCACCAGGCCGGTGGGCTTGTCGTTGGCGTCGACCAGGACGATGCCGCGGGCGTTGACCTCGTGCGCCCGGCGCAGCGCCTCGGCCAGCGGGGTGCGGGCCTCGACGCTGATCGCGCGGCGGGTCATCTTGCGCGCCGACAGGCCCGGGATGCGCTCCCGCAGCTTGGCCACGACCAGCGCCTGCGTCGCGCCGAACCAGATGAACATCGCCATGAAGACCGCCAGGCCCAGGCCGAAGGGCTGGATGGTGCCGTTGCGGACGTAGAGCAGGTTCATCACGATGAAGACCGCGATCGCCAGCACGCGTCCGGCCCAGGCGGCGGCGACGGTCCCGGCCATCGGCCTGCCGCTGGCCTTCCAGACCGCGGCGCGCAGCATCTGGCCGCCGTCCAGGGGCAGGCCCGGGAGCAGGTTGAACAGGGCGACCAGCAGGTTGGAGGCCCAGAAGCCGAAGACCAGGGTGGCGGCGACCTTCTGCGTCAGGCTGACGGTGTCGTCGTGCGGGATGACCTCGTAGATCGCGAAGCCGATGCCGGCCAGGGCGGCGGAGGTCAGCGGGCCGACGAAGGCGATCCAGAAGGCCTTGCCGGGGGTGTCGGACTCCTTCTCGATCTCCGAGACGCCGCCGAGGAAGTGGATGACGATGCGGCGCACGGGCAGGCCCAGCTTCTTGGCCAGGGCGGAGTGCGCGAGTTCATGGACCACGACCGAGGCGTAGAGGAAGATCGCGTAGGCCAGGGACAGGACGTAGCGCCAGCCGCCGAGCTCGTTGCCGAAGTCGTTGGAGGGGTCGGTGACGTCGCCGGACTGCGGAGCGAGCAGCACCGTGATGAACGCGGCGACCACGAACCACGACGGGGAGACGTAAAGAGGGATGCCGAACGGCCGGCCCAGCCGCAGGCCGGGGCCACGGACGACCTGCGCCCGGCCGGACTTGCCGCCGTCGCGTTCCGAGCCACCATCACCGGTGCTCTGCCTGCCCTCGTCGTCCGCCACGTCTTCGACTCTATGCGCAGGCGAACTTGCAAGACCACTCACCGCGCGGGCGATCTCATCACACGGGGGCTTCCGCGTGCCCCTCGGCCGGGATGTCGGTACCGCCGAGTAGGGTCGAGGCCCATGGACGCGATGGACGCACCCGGCACCGCTCTCCCCGTTCCGGCGACGACGAGCCCTGTGACGGTGACGCTGCCGATGGCGCTCTCGCCGTCCCGCGCGTCGGACTTCATGACGTGCCCGCTGCTGTTCCGCTTCCGCGTCATCGACAAGCTCCCGGAGCGCAAGAGCGCCGCCGCCACCCGCGGCACCCTGGTCCACGCCGTCCTGGAGCACCTCTTCGACCTGCCGACCGGCGAACGCACGCCGATCTCGGCCAGCAGCATGCTGTCCCCGGAATGGGAGCGCATGGTCGAGGCCGACCCGGAGCTGAAGGCGCTCGCCGAGGAGGCCGGCGGTGACGAGGCCTGGCTGGCCGGCGCGGTGGACCTGCTGGAGCGCTACTTCCGCCTGGAGGACCCGAACCGCCTGGAGCCGGCCGAGCGGGAGCTGTTCGTCCACGCGCGCACCACCGACGGCCTGCTGCTGCGCGGCTTCGTCGACCGCATCGACGTGGCCCCGAACGGCGCGATCCGCGTGGTGGACTACAAAACGGGGCGCGCGCCGGGGCCGGCGTTCGAAGGCAAAGCCCTGTTCCAGATGAAGTTCTACGCACTCGTCCTGTGGAAGACCCGAGGCGTGGTCCCCCGCCGCCTACAGCTGATGTACCTCGGCGGCGAGAGCCAGATCGTCACCTACGACCCCGACGAAGGCGACCTGCGCGCCACCGAGCGCAAGCTGGCCGCGCTGTGGAGCGCGATCCGCGCCGCCGCCGAGCGAGGCGAGTGGCGCCCGAACCCTTCGCGGCTGTGCGACTGGTGCGACCACAAGGC